>NZ_JTKZ01000639.1:0-7140 GCF_000799035.1 Delftia sp. ZNC0008 | reverse complement strand
CCGCGTGTGGTGCAGGTGGGTGACCAGCAGCTCGCGCAGGGCCGTGGCGTCGCGTGCGCCCAGGGCCTCGATCATGGCCTCGTGCTCCTTGACGGCCTGCTTCCACTTGGCCGTGTCCAGGTTGGTGCGAAAGCGCAGCGACTGTACGCGGTTGTTGATGCGCTGGAAGGTCTCCGTCAGCACGGGGTTCTTGGCGGCGCTGTTCAGCGCCGCGTGGATGGCGGCGTTGAGCCGGTAGTAGGCAGACACGTCGGCGCGCGCCACGCTGGCCATCATCTCGTAGTGCAGGGCGCGGATCTCGGCGAATTCCTGGTCGGTGATGCGCTGGGCGGCCAGTTCGCCCGACAGGCCCTCGATGCCGGCCAGCACCTCGAAGGCGTGCATGACATCGGCCTCGCTCAGCTTGACGGCGATGGCGCCGCGGTTGGGCAGCAGGTCGGCCAGGCCTTCGGCGGCCAGCAGCTTGATGGCCTCGCGCAGCGGCGTGCGCGAGACGCCGAGCTGCTCGCACAGCTCGCGCTCGTTGAGCTTGGCGCCCGGGGCGATGCGCCCCTCGATGAGCATGGACCGCAAACGGTCCGCCACCTGCTCGTGCAGCGCCGCCCGCGATATCTCGATGATCTCCGCCATCTAGCGGTCTCCTTGGCTGTTCCTGGCTGGTGGATGCCCCCGCCACAGGCATTGCGCCATGCGGGGCGGCGCCGATGTTAGCCGAGTTTGCATCCCCTGCGGGCCGCCGGGCGGGCGCACGCGCTGTCCCTGCCAAGCACTACAGGCTTTTCAGCAGGGGCCTACGGCCGGCGGAGACTCTTGATCCCACCATGGATGCCGATTCGACAGACCAACCAGGGAAAAACAATGGCCCAACCAGGAATCAGGCTGCAGATCCAGGTGGATCTTGCCTATGACATCCGCGATCCGGCCGGGGCCGACTTCGTGTTCAACATCCATGCGGCCCACACCTCGCACCAGACGGTGGAGAACGAGCGTCTGGTGCTCAGCCAGCCGGTGGAGCCCGACATTGCCACCGAGCCCGCCACCTCCACGCGCTTCATGCGCCTGCATGCCAACCCCGGCCCCCTGCACCTGACCTACACGGCCACCGTCTGCATCGCGCACCACCGCGAGGATCCGGCGGCGCTGGGCGAGGTTCCGGTGCGCTGCATCCCGCTGGAGGTGCTGCCGTACATCTACCCCAGCCGCTACTGCCAGTCCGACCGGCTGATGCAGCTGGCCTTCCGCAATTTCGGCCAACTGGCGCCCGGCTATTCGCGCGTGCTGGCCATACAGCAGTGGGTGCAGGAGCTGGTGACCTTCGCTTCGGCCACCAGCAACTCGTCCACCTCGGCCGTCGATACCCTGGTGGAGCAGGTGGGCGTGTGCCGCGATTTCACGCACCTGATGATCGCCCTGTGCCGCGCGCTGAACATTCCCGCCCGCATCGCCACCGGCACGGACTACGGTGCCGACCCTGCGCTGGGTCCGCCCGATTTCCATGCCTACGTGGAAGCCTACCTGGGCGACAGGTGGTACCTGTTCGATGCATCGGGCACGGCCATTCCCATGGGCTTCATGCGCTTTGGCACGGGCCGTGACGCGGCCGACGTGGCCTTTGCCACCATCTTCGGCAACGTGGTGGCCATGGCCCCCATGATCCAGACACAGGCCCTGGAAGACGAGCGCAGCCAGCTGCCCCGGCAGTGCAGCGAGGCGCTGTCGACCACCGCGCCTTCGCCCGCCGTGCTGTCGGGCTGCGCATCGTTTGGCAGCACGGCGGACCGAAGGAGCTTCAGGCAGCTGCCTGCCTGAGCTGCCTGCGCTGCGTGAAATGCCTGGGCTGTGTGAGGCGCGCGGCGGCGGTCCTCAGAAGCGGTGCGTTCCCGTCACCGCAAAGGTGCGCCGCTGGCCGTAGAAGCAGTCGCCGCGTGCCAGGCACTGCGTGATCTGCACCTTGTCGGTTAGGTTGACCACGTTGAAGGCCAGGCGCCATGGGCCGGCGTCATAGGACACCATGGCATCCAGCAGGGTGGCCGAAGGCGTGTCCACCAGGCTGGTGCCTGTCCACTGCGAACCCGTGTAGCGCACGCCTGCACCCAGGCTCCAGCCGCCGCGTCCTTCGCTGGCAAAGCGGTGGGTCAGCCAGGCCGATGCCGTGTGGCGCGGCACGCTGGTCACGCGCTGGCCCTGGTCGCCGCCATTGCTGCGCGAGATGATGGCGTCGGTGTACGCATAGGCCAGGGTGGCGTCCCAGTGGCGGGCCAGGCTGGCGGTCAGCTCGGCCTCGAAGCCGTTGACCTTGACCTCGCCGATCTGCAGGCTGTTGAGCGGGTTGGCGGGGTCGGTGGTCTTGCGGTTCTTCTCGCGCAGCGTGTAGACGGCGGCGAAGGCCGACAGGCCCTGGCCCGGCGGCTGCCATTTCACGCCGGCTTCCCATTGCTCGCCGCGCTGCGCCTTGTAGGGCGTGCCGTAGACGTTCACGCCGCCCAGCGGCTGGAAGGACTCGGAGTAGCCCAGGTAGGGCGCCCAGCCACCATCCATCTGGTAGGTGGCGCCTGCGCGCTTGGTCCAGGCCTTCTCGTCCACGGCGGAGGCGGGACGGCCTTCGGTATCGGTCTGGGCGCTGTCGTGGCGCAGGCCCAGGGTGGCGGTCCAGCGGCCCCACTTGATCTGGTCCTGGGCGTAGAAGCCCAATTGCTTTTGCGACACGCCCGGCTGGCGCACCAGCTGCGAGGCCGTGGGCGGCGTGAAGTTGCCGTAGACGGGGTTGTAGACGTCAAACGGCGCGGTCAGTCCGCGCCAGGTGGACTGGCTGGTGCTGTTGCGCTGTGCGTCCATGCCGGCCAGCACGGTGTGCTCGGCCGTGCCCCAGCGCAGCCGGCCTTCGAGCTGCGTGTCGATCACCAGCATGCGCCCGCCGTTGACCTGCCAGGAGGCATCGCGGTAGACGCTGCGGTTGTCGGGGTTGAAGACCGGGCGCGCAGGGCGGCCCTGGCCGGGGATGGCGGTGAAGCTGGTGTAGATGGAGCGGTAGTCCACGTCGCTGATGGTGCGCCGCAGGTTCTGGCGCACGGTCCAGTCCGCGTTCAGGCGGTGGCTGAACAGGTAGCCCCAGGATTTGTTCTCTGTGTCGAACGAGTCCCAGCCGGGCTCGCCGATGAAGGTGCTGGTGGGAATCTGGCCGTAGGGGCTGGGCAGGCGCGTGCCCTGCCAGGGGAAGAAGCCGATCAGCGAGCCGCTCTTGTCCTTCTGGTAGAGCGCCTGCAGCGTGAGCGAGGTATCGGCGCTGGGCCTCCACGTCAGGCTGGGCGCGATCACCAGGCGGTCGTCGTTCACATGGTCCACCTGGGTGCCGCTTTCCCGGCCCACGGCCACCAGGCGGTACAGCCACTGGCCGTCTTCGGTGACGGCGCCGGTCAGGTCGGTGGCGATCTGCTTGCGCCCGTAGCTGCCCACCTGCACCTGCACCTCGCGCAGCGCCTCGGCCTGCGGGCGCTTGCTGGTGAGGTTGAGCACCCCGCCCACGCTGCCCTGGCCGTAGAGCACGGAGGAGGGACCGCGCAGGAATTCCACGCGCTCCAGCGTGTAGGGGTCGGGGCGGCTGGTGTTGTAGGTGCCGTAGGTGCGCAGCAGACCGTCCTGGTACTGGCTCACGCTGCCGCCGCGTGCCGAGAAGCTGTCCACCCGGCTGTCGAAGTAGTTGGACACCACGCCGGCGCTGTAGGCGGTGGTCTGGCGCAGCGTCTGCACGCCCTGGGCCTCGAACTGGTCGCGCGTGACCACGCTGATGGCCTGGGGCGTCTCTATCAGCGGCGTGTCGGTCTTGGTGGCCGAGATGGCGCGCTTGGCGGTGAAGCCCACCACAGGGCCGGTGGGATTTTCCTTCTCGGTGCCTGCGTTCACGGTGACCGGGGCGAGCGTGGCCTCGGGGACCTTGTCAGGCTGGGCCTGTGCGTGGGCTGCGCCGCACAGGGCAAGCAGGGCGGCATGCGCAACTGCCGTGCGCGAGAGTCTTTGGGTAAGCATGGTCAATGGTCGAGAGCTGGGAAACCTGTGCCGTGGGGCGTGCTCTGGGTGCGTCGGCGCTGCTGCCGGCCCTGGGGCCAGCAGCGCAGCCTGTCATGGCGGGTGCGGATTCTAGAATGACAATGGGAATGATTTCTTTTTCTTTTCAAATGTATGTAGCATGCAACGCATTGTTATCATTTTGATAGCGTAGAAGCTTGTTTTGAAGGGATCTGCGGGTCGATGTGCAGGGCGGTGTGATACGCGTACGGTCTTGCTTGCGGGAAGTCCGCGCAGCGTGATAGCCCTCTTCGCGCCGGGGCGCCAACCGCCCCGGTCGCCTCAGGCCTGGGCGGCCTGCAAGGGGTTGCCTGGGTGTGAAACGGCCTCGGGCCACAGCCGACCGGCCGCCGCCTGCAACGCTTGCACCAACTGCCGCGTATCCGTCTTGCCGGTGGCGTGCAGCGCTTCGGTCACGATCAGCGCGTTGACGGTGGATTCGCGCACTGCCGAGTGGCCGCTTTGGCGGTTGCACCAGCGCCGGGCGTGGGCGCGGCCGGCCGTGTCGGCAAAGATGATTTCGCCGGGCTCGGGATATTCGATCTCGCCCGAGAAGGTCTCGTAGACCTCGCTGCCGGTTGCGGGGCGCACCTGCAGGCAGCCGCTGATGCGGTCCAGGTCGAAGACGGCCACGGGAATGGCAAAGGCCACCGAGGCCGCATTGCACAGGTCCACCAGCGGATGCAGGCCCGGCAGATCTCCCTCCTTGCGCAGGCGGCGCAGCAGGGCCTCGGCGGCGCAGCGGTATTGCGTGGGCTTGAGGCCCATCCTGGCAAAGCCGCGCCGCCAGGCCTGGATGGATGGCATCTCGCTTTCCGGGGTGCAGGCCAGGTTCTGCCTGGCCTGTGCCATGAAGGGGGCGATCACGGCGTGTGCGGGCACGTCGGGCGACAGGCCGCGCAGCAGCAAGGTCTGCGTGGCCAGTTCAGGAAAGTCGCGGGGGATGGAGGGTGCGTAGGAGAACGGCAAGATCGGGCCTTGTGATTGGAGAGGGGATGTGATCCCCATCCTCGCCAGGCCGGTTTGCGTGGTCTTGAAGGAAATTGCAGCGCGTCACGCAGCGCAGGCCTTGGCTGCCCTGGCATAGAAGCCGGGCGCCATGCCGAAGCTGCGCACGAACAGGCGCGTCATATGGCTCTGGTCGGCAAAGCCGCTGTGCGCTGCGGCCTCGGCCAGCGGCATGCCGCTGGCGATGAGCCCGCGCGCCTGGTGCAGGCGCCGCTGCAGCAGATAGGCATGGGGCGTCATGCCCGTGGCGCGCGCAAAGGCACGCAGGAACTGGTAGCGGCTCAGGCCCGCCTCGTGGGCCAGGGCGCCCAGGGTCAGGGGCGCGCCGGGATCGTCGTCCATCCGGGCGCGGGCCAGTGTGATGGGGGCCGGTGCGCGGGGCGCAGGGGCAGGGCGTTGCAGCATGCCGCCCAGCAGCTGCAGCAGGGCTTCGTCCAGGTCCAGGGCGTCCGCTGGCTCGCCGCTGCCGGTCATCCTGCGGTACAGGGTCTGAAAACACGCGGCCAGGCGCGGGTCGCGCACGGCGGGCTGGCGGAACTCGAAGCCGGCCGCCGGCCCTGCGCCATCCATGTCCGCCATGAGCCCGGCCACGACCCAGGGCTCCAGGTAGAGCATGCGCCAGGCGCGACCGCCATCGCCCAGGGGCATGCCGTCATGCAACTCGCCGGGGTTGACCATGATGAGGTCGCCAGCCCCGGCCTCGTACAGACCTCGCCCGCTGGCGGACTTCTGCGCGCCACGCTCGATCAGGCCGATGCCGTACTGCTCGTGGGCGTGCCGCCCAAAGTGCCTCGCCGTGTCTGCGGCCACGGCCTCCACGCCTGCGGTGCGGCAGCGCAGCCAGCTGAAATGCCCATCCGTGGTCGATACCATGCCGCAGCCTTTCCTATCCAACCTGGCGCGCAAGCGTGATCGCCAGGCCGGCCAGCCCCGCGCCGACCACCACGGGGATCACGCCCACCTTCCAGCGCAGCAGCGCGGCCGCCGCAGCCAGGCCCAGCAGTGCGGACGGCCAGTCGAAGGGACCCGCCCAGCCCTGCGGCCACAGCACGTGCCAGGCAAAGAACACGGCCAGGTTGGCGATGACGCCCACCACGGCGGCCGTGATGCCCGTCAGCGGCGCGGTGAAGCCCAGCCTGCCATGGGTGGACTCGATGAAGGGGCCGCCCAGCAGGATGAAGGCAAAGGACGGCAAAAAGGTGAAAAAGGTCACGACCAGGGCGGCGGCGGCGCCGGCAGGCAGCAGCGCATCGGGGCCGAACACCTGCGTGCTCCAGCCGCCCAGGAAGCCCACGAAGGACACCACCATGATCAGCGGCCCCGGCGTGGTCTCGCCCAGGGCCAGCCCGTCCATCATCTGCGTGGCCGTGAGCCAGTGGTAGTGGTCCACCGCGCCCTGGTAGAGGTAGGGCAGCACGGCATAGGCGCCGCCAAAGGTCAGCAATGCCGCCTTGGTGAAGAACCAGCCCATCTGGGTGAGCGCGCCCTGCCAGCCGAAGGCGGCGGTCAGCAGGCCCAGCGCCAGCGCCCACAGCCCCATGCTGGCCGCCAGCACCTGGCTGAAAAAGCGCCAGCGGAACCGTGCATGGGCCGGTGTGGGCGTGTCATCGTCGATGACGGCCGGGCCGTGGCTGCCGCCGCGCGGGCCGTGCCCGCCCGCAGGGGAGAAGTGGCGCGGCGCCAGCCTGCCCCCCAGGTAGCCCAGTGCGCCGGCCGCCAGCACGATCAGCGGAAACGGCAGCTTCAGCGCGAAGATGGCCACGAAGGCCGCCGCGGCAATCCCCCACAGCCAGCCGTTGCGCAGGGTGCGCGAGCCCACGCGCCAGGCCGCCTGCACCACCAGCGCCGTCACGGCCGGCTTGATGCCATAGAAGATGCCGGCAATGGCCGGCACATGGCCGAAGGCCACATAGATCCAGGACAGGGCGATGAGCAGCAGCAGCGAAGGCAGCACGAACAGGCCGCCGGCCACGATGCCGCCCCATGTGCGGTGCAGCAGCCAGCCGATATAGGTGGCCAGCTGCTGCGCCTCGGGGCCGGGCAGCAGCATGCAGTAGTTGAGCGCATGCA
>NZ_JTKZ01000522.1:0-2986 GCF_000799035.1 Delftia sp. ZNC0008 | reverse complement strand
AGACCAGCAGCACGGCCAGCGCCTGCACCGCACGGCGCCTGCCGGCCGAGCCGGGTGCGGCCAATGCGGCCCGCGCCAGCGGCATGGGAATGCCGGCCATCTGGCTGCCCATGGATTCGATGCGCTGCCAGGCGGCCTCATGCTCGGGGCTGGCCGCACGCCAGCGCTGCAGGCCATCGTGCTGCCGGGCCTGGGCCTTGCCGGAGTTCAGCTGCAGCCACCATTGCACGGCCTGGCGGGCCACTTCGGCAGAAATGGGGGAAGAAGCAGAAGGGAACGCCTGCATGCCACCTACTCCGGGAAGAAGCAGCGCATGGCCGCCTTGGCCAGATGCCGCTTGACCGTGGAGATGGAAATCCCCAGCTCGGCCGCGATCTCGCCATGGCTCAGGCCTTCGAGCTGGGCCAGCAGGAAGGCCTGCTTGGCCAGCGCGGGCAGGCGGCCCAGGCGGCGGTCTATCTCCACCAGGGTCTCCAGCACCATGAGCCGGACCTCGGGCGGCGGCGCCACGGGCTCGGGCATGGCGGCCAGGGCATCGAGATAGGCTTGCTCGATGGCGCGGCGCCGCACTTGGTTGATCAGCAGGTTGCGCGCAATGGTGGTCAGGTAGGCGCGCGGCTCCTGGAGCTGGTCCAGGCCCTTGGCGCCCAGCACCTTGAGGAAGGTGCTCTGCGCCAGATCGGCCGCGTCGAAGGCATTGCCCACCTTCTTGCGCAGCCAGCCCTGCAGCCAGCCGTGGTGGGCCAGGTACAGGGCTGTGACTTCTCGGTACTGGGGGGCGGAGGCGGATGGCATGGCAGGTCCCGATTCCCTTGGGGGCGGGGCCCACAATCAAACAAGAATCATTCCTATTCGATTGTATCCATGCCAACCTGTCTCTGTTTCAGAAGCGGTAGCGCGCCGTCAGCAGCACATTGCGCGGCGCCCCGAAATGGTTGTTGTCCTGGGTGCTGCCAATGGCCTGGTAGTAGTACTTGTCCGTGAGGTTGCTGACGTTCAGCCGTATATCCAGCTGCCGGCTGAATTGGTAGCTCGCCATGAGGTCCACCAGCGTATAGCCCCCCTGGCGCACGCCGTAGCCGGCCGAGCGGGTCTCGCTGCGCGTGCGCACGGATCCGCCCAGGGACCAGCGCTGCCAGGCGCCCGGCAGCTGGTAGCGGGCCGACAGCTTGAGCAGATGGCGCGGGGTCTGGGTGTCATAGGGCGTGCCGGCCTTGGCGACGTCCGAGTCGCGGACATGCTGCGCCCTGTTGTAGGTGTAGCCGGCCATCAGTTGCAGGGACGGCGTGACGGCACCCGCCACCTCGAACTCCACCCCCCTGCTTCGCACCTCTCCGGTCTGCGCATAGCAGGACGCCACATTGGGACTGCACTGCGATTGCGGCAGTTGCAGCGGCAGATTCTTCTGGTTGATCTGGAACAGCGCCGCGCTGGCCTGCAGCCGGCCCTGGGCGTACTCGCCCTTGATGCCAAGCTCGAGGTTGCGTCCCGTCACCGGGTCCAGCAGCGCGCCTCTGGCGCCCTGGTTGCTCTGGGGCTGGAACACGCTGGTCCAGCTGGCATAGGCGGAATGCCGGCTGTCCAGCGCATAGACCAGGCCTGCATAGGGCGTGATGCGGTCATGGACCCGGTACCTGCTGGAATCGCTCCATTCCCCCGAGCGCGTGAGCATGTCGTAGGAGTAGGAATCCACGCGCGCGCCCAGCAGCGCGGTCAGGGGCTGCGCGACGCTCAACCGCAGTGTTCCGTAGGCACCCAGCTGCCGCTGGTGGCCGCGCCGCGACCACAGGGTGTTGATGGCCGGCCGGGCAACGGAGCCCGGGTCCCAGGTCATGGGGTCCACGATCTGCTGGTAGTCCGCCGGCCACCCGCCAGGCCCGTCGTCGTCGCTGTTTTGCCTCACGCTGGCGCCGAAGACCATTTCATGGGTGCGGCCCAACCATTGCCAGGGCCCCTGCGCGAAGGCGTCGAGACTGTATTGGGTCTTCTTGTAGGCATAGGCGCCCACGCCCTGGCCGAAGTCGGCGGAATCTTCCAGCGGATACAGGTAGGTCCCAAGCATGTCCATCTTCGCCTGCAGCACACGTGCGGTCAGCTGGGTCTTCCAGCCGTTGCCCAGGCCATGCTCCAGTTCGGCGAAGAGGCTGGCGTTTTCCTTGTTCCAGTAGGCCCAGTCCGGCGTCACGCGCGCCGATCTCGGCAGCGGGTAGAAGCTGCCATCACGCCGCGTGGGCAGGCCGTTCCAGTCGGCGCCGGGGTTGTCTTCCCTGTTGTAGTAGCCGCCCAGGCTCAGCCGCGTGCGCGGGGCGATATCGGCCTCCAGCGTGCCGTAGACCAGTTGGCGCTCATGGCGGTACGCCCGCTTGAAGGTGTCCGTATCCTGCAGGGCCACCACGGCGCGGCCTCGCAGCGTACCGGCCGCATTGAGCGGGCCGGACGCGTCGATTTCGCCGCGCAGGTTGTTCCAGGAGCCCAGGCTGCCCGTCAGCGAGACCTGAGGGGCATCCGTGGGGCGCTTGCGCACGAGGTTGATGGTGCCGGACGGATTGCCCGTGCCCGTCATCAGTCCGGCAGCGCCGCGCAGCACCTCCACGCGGTCATACATGGCCATGGTGGCCAGGCCCTGCGTGTCGTAGTCGAAGGCCAGCGGCACGCCATCGGCCAGGAAAGAGTTGACCTCGAAACCCCGCAGGAAGAACTGCGTGCGTTCTCCGCCTCCGATCTGGCGTGTGCTCAGGCCCGTGGCATCCAGGGCAACCTCCTCCAGCGACTGAAAACCGCGGTCATCGATCTGCTCGCGCGTGATCACGCTCAGCGATTGCGGGGTCTCGCGCTGCGACAGGCCCAGCCGTGTCGCCGTGCTGCTGGGTCCGGTGGCCGCATAGCTGCCCGATCCTTGCGTCACGGCGCTGCGCTCGGCCTGCGCCGTGACCAGCACCTCGCCCAGCGCGGTGGCGCCTGCCGCCTGGACGGCCTGGGTCGCCTG
>NZ_JTKZ01000385.1:0-9359 GCF_000799035.1 Delftia sp. ZNC0008 | reverse complement strand
CCGGGCCTGGGCAGATGGCGTATCTGCCGTCAGCCCCGCCAGCCCCATGCGCGCGGCCCCGGCCTGCAGCGCGCTGCAGCTGACGCCTGCGGCGTCGCGGGCGCGGGCAATCTGCGGTTCGGTGCCCTGCCGGGTCAGCAGCAACAGCAGCCACGCCAGCACCAGGGCGACGGCCGAGATGGTGAGCCAGAGGATCACCAGATCCCGTTGGATGGACTTTTGCGGGGACAGGGCCGGCTCCTGAAGTGATGCGCTGGAACATACACCGAAAGGGGGGCCGCGCCTGGCAGCCAGGGCAGCGTCGTCCTGCGCAGCCGCCGTGAAAGTAACGCCGTGGCGTGCCGGCGTTACGTGACATCGCCCGTAACGCTGCGGGGTGACACGGTGGTGGCTGTGCTTGGGTGTTCAAATAAATCAATAGGTTACAGATGGCTTTGCGTTGGATGAAGACGTCCAGGCCCATGGCACGCTTGTTGCAACAGGATGCAAAAAGCTTGTCGCAGTGTCTGGAAAACCGTGTGCTGCGCCGGCCGCCCCATTGATCGCTGTCTTTCGGAGGAGAAACCATGGCCGCTGTCTCGTTGTCGTTTGCAGGCATGCCCCTGCCGCGACTGCGCGCCTACCCGGAAAGGGCGCGCAGCAAGCCGTTGAACGTGCCCGCGTCGTTTGCGTCTGCCGCCGTGCCGCGCACCGCTGCGCGCGAGGCGGGCGACGGAAGCCCCCATGCGCAGGTGGCGCAGGCGGCGCCGGTGGCGCTGCTCACGCGGGTGAGCGAGGGCGTGCGCATCGTGCGGCGCAGCGATGTGATCGTGGCGCAGGCCGGCGCCTTGCTGCAGCAGGGCGACCGGGTCATCGTGCCGCAGCAGGGCAGCGCGCAGGCGGTGTTCCAGGAGCAGGACGGGCAGGCGCTGCTGGGCAGCTTTGCCGGCGGAACGGATGCCACGCTGGCGTATTTCAGCCGCAAGGCGGATGCCTGCTCGGTGGTCTTTGACCTGATGGCCGGCCATGTGGACCTGGCGCTGTCGGCCGTGGATGCCGGCATGCTCGGCGGCGGGCCGGCCGGCCGGGGGCGCAGGGCGATCGGATTTCACTGCTATTCACAACCCATTGCAGGCCGTTGAACGAAGGCGCTCACCATGCACGACATCATCGAACCCTCGCACAGCGACATGCCCCTGGATCTGGCCATCTGGCTGCCGCCCCTGCAGGCCTGGCGCAGCGTCTATGGCAACGGTTTCTGCGACGAGGCCATGCAGGCCTGCATGGACCGGCTCAAGGGCCTGGGCATTGATGCCCAATCGCTGGAGCGCGCGGGCGATACGCTGCTGGTTCGCGGGTTCGACCCCCGCACGCTGGCCGACACGGTGCTGCCCGGCCATCATGCCCGGCATGGCTGGATGCATGCGCTGGAGTCCGCCCTGGTGAGTGAGCCCGTGGTGCACGGCTCGCGCCAGGCCTATCTGCGGGCCGAGGTGCAGGCGCTGGGCTGCGTCTCCTTCGCGGGGCTGCACGAGATACGCGGCAAGGGCCACGCCACGGCGGGCGGCCAGGACATGGCGGTGCGCAGAATGCCCGCCAGGCTCATCAAGGGCTACCAGGCCGACATGCAGCTGGCGGGCCGCCTGCTGGACGATCTGCGGCTGGGCCATCTGGCGCTGGCATTCCAGCCCGTGACGCTGCTGGAGCCCGGGGGCATGGCAGGGGGAGGCAGTGGGACTGGCACGGGCCGCACGCTTTACCACGAGTGCCTGCTGCGCCGCAGCGTGTTCTCTGCCTACGACAACTATGCCGTGCCCCATGCCATCGAGGCGCTGGAGCGGCTGGGCCTGGCCGCGCGGCTGGACCGCAGCGTGCTGTGGTCGGTGATAGGGGCGCTGGAGATGAAGACCGGCCACAGCCTGGGCTGCAATCTGTCGGCCGCCTCGTTCTGCGACGAGGCCTGGTGGGAAGGCGTGTTCGACTATCTGGAGGAGCGGCCCGAGATCGCCCAGCGCCTGGTGCTGGAGATCACCGAGACCGGTGTCTTCCCCTGCGAGAAGGCCGCGCTGGGCCTGGTGCGGCACCTGCAGATCCTGGGCGTGCGCATGGCGCTGGACGATATCGTTCCCCGGCGCGGCGGCCTGGACATCCTGGGCAAGCTGCGCGCCAACATCGTCAAGATCGACAAGTCCGTGCTGGACCAGAGCCTGCAGGCCCGGCCGTCGGCCCGGATGCTGCAGGGCCTGATCAGCCTGTGCGCCGACCGCGGCGCCTGCGTGATCGTGGAAGGCGTGGAGTCCGCCCAGGGCATGGAGGCCGTGGCGCTTGCGGGGGCGCATGGCGTGCAGGGGTTTTTCATAGCCCGGCCATCGCTGCATGGGCTGCTCGACCAGGTGGTGTGCGTGGCCGATGTGCTGGAGGTGCTGCAGGCGTCCGAGGCGCAGGAGGGCGACGCGCTGGACATGGCACTGAGCATGGCCCTGAGCTGGAGTGGCATGGACCGTGTGACGGCTCTTTCGGCTGCCGACGGCGGGACTGGCGGGGCCGTCGGCGCTGTCGGGGCTGTCGGGGCCCCTGCATCGGCGCTGTCCGCCGCCTAGGCGCGCAAGGGCCCGCACCTGAACGCAGGCCGGGCCCGGCCCGCATTGCACCTCACTCCAGCATCAGCGGGCTCGCCCTGCGCCGCGCCATGGCCAGGCGGAACAGGTCCATGAAGCGCGGTGCCACGTTGGAGATGTGAAAGCGCTTGCCCGTCTCGCGCGCGGCCCGGCTATAGCGCTGGCGCCGGGCCGGGTCGTCGCGCAGCTGGCGGATGGCGCCGATCCAGGCGTCGTCGCTGTCGGGCAGCAGCAGGCCGTTGACGTCGTTTTGCACCAGCTCCGGCACAAAGCCCCAGTTCGAGCCGATCACGCAGCCGCCGCGCGCCAGGATCTCCATCAATCCCCAGTTGGCCACGCCGTAGCGCAGCGGGTAGAGGAACAGGTCCACCGAGGCCAGGGTGCGCGCGAACTCGTCGTACGGCAGCTTGCCCGGGAACTCCACCACCTGTGCGGCCGGGTGGATCTGCAGCAGATGGTCGCGGAAACTGGCCACCTTGCCCTGGTAGCGGCGCTCCACCCATTGCTGTTCGTAACCATAGGTCACGGCCGTGGGGTCGCCCAGGGCGATGAAGCGCATCTGCTGGCCATCGCCCTCGCGCACCAGGCGGTCGACCAGGCGCATGAAGGTCTCGAAGCCCTTGGAGCTGGACAGGTCGCGCGATGAGAAGGCCACGGTGAAGCGCGCGTCCTGGCGCGGCACCGGCTCGGCCTGCTCGTCAGGGGCCTGGATGTCGAAGCCCTCGAACTGCACGGCCACGCGCTCCTGCAGCAGCGGCGGGAACAGCGAGCGCGCATGGGCGCTGGGCGCGATGGTCAGGTCGCTGCACAGCACCTGGTGGTAGTGCAGCATTTCCATGTTGCGGTCGGCCAGGCGCTGGGACAGGTCGGGCGGGTAGTCGGGCTCGTTGCCGTGCACGCGGTAGCTGGGGAATTCGATGTAGCTGACGATGGCGGCATCGATCTCGCCGTACAGCAGGTTGGGCGCGGCCCACAGCGAGTGGGCGACCACCACGTCGATGCGCTTGCCCTTTTCCTTCTCGAAGGCCTGCAGGCCCTGCAGCAGGCCGCGGCCTATGCGCGCCGAGCGCTCCACCTTGCTGGAGTAGTAGTAGCTTTGCGGGCCGACGATGTCGCCATCGGGCCGGAACGACAGCAGGTGGTCGCACTGGCTGGCGTAGTTCTCGGCATGGCCGGGCATGGTCATGAACCAGCTGTCGGCCGCGCCGCTGGCGCGAAGGTGGCTGCACAGCAGGCTGTACTGGCTGGGGTAGACGGCGCTGACGAAGATGATGACCGGCTTGTCCTGCATGTTCGTGGAGGTCTCCATGGCGTGGGGGGATGGGGATGTGTCGGAGGGCGTGCTCAGCCCGGCACGGGCACTTCGGGCTCGCCGTCGCTGATCTGGTACTTGCGCATCTTTTCCCAGAGCACCTTGCGGCTGATGCCCAGGTGCTGGGCCGTGTTCTGGCGCTTCCAGTCATTGGTGTTGAGCGCCGCGATGATGCGGTTGCGCTCGTCCATGTCCCAGTTGCTGCGGTCGGCCAGCAGGGGCTCGGCGGCGCCGGCGTCCGGCGGGAAGGTGGTGGCCGACAGGGCCTGGGCGTGCTGCAGGATGCGCTGCGTGGCGCCGTCGGCGTTCCAGTCGCGCGTCTGGCGGGCGGCCACGCCGATGCGCTCGGCCAGGTTGCGCAGCTCGCGCACATTGCCGGGGAAGTACATCTGGGCCACGGCGTCGAGGATGAAGAAGGGCGGCTCGCCCAGCTCCTTCATCGTGGCCTCGCCCACCACCTTGTGCAGGATGGCGTGGAAGATGGCCAGCTTGTCGGCCTCGCCGCGCTCCTCCAGGCTGGGGATCTGCAGCTCGATCACGGCCAGGCGGAAGAACAGGTCGGCGCGAAAGCGTCCCTCGCGCACCAGCCCGCGCAGCGGCTTGTTGGTGGCCGCCACCAGCCGGAAATCCAGCCGCACGGCGGCGGCCGACCCCAGCCGCGTGATGGCGCGCTCTTCCAGCACGCGCAGCAGCTTGACCTGCTGATACAGCGGCAGGTCCGCGATCTCGTCCAGGAACAGCGTGCCGCCGTTGGCCTGCTCCAGATAGCCCTTGTGGGCATTGACCGCGCCCGTGAACGAGCCCTTGGCGTGGCCGAAGAACAGGGACTCGAACAGCCCGTCCGGGATGGCGCCGCAGTTGACCACCACGAAGGGGCCCTGGCCGTAGCGGTTGTTGCGCTCGTGCAGCCGCTCGGCAATGCGCTCCTTGCCCACGCCGGTCTCGCCGATGATGAGCACGCTGTGCTCGCAGTCGGCAAAGGTGTCCACGTCGCGCAGCAGGCGCTGCATGCAGTCGGCCACGGCGATGATGTCCTCCGAGCGCTGCACCTGGCGCTGGTTGCTCTGCATGCGCCGCAGTATGCGCACCAGCATGGCCCGCAGCTCGGCCCCCGTGAAGTCGAAGGGCAGCACATGCGAGTACTCCATGGCATAGGTGCCGGCGTTGGCGTCGCGCTGCTTGGCGCTGACCCACAGCACGGGCATGCCGAAGGTGCCCTCCACGCCCTGGCGCGTGAAGCGCGCGCCCTCCAGCACCGAGACGCTGACCACGGCGATCGCATTGCCCAGCTCGCTGGTGTCGGCGGGCAGGGTCAGCCCGTCGGCGCGCACCACGTCCACGCCCAGGTTGAGCACGCAGCGCTCCACCCGCTCGGCGATGTCGGCCTGGCCTTCCCAGACATAGATGACGAGCTCGTCCAGATTCACGTTGCATTCCCTCGTTGTCGATTCATGGATTGGATGGCCTGTGCAGTTCAAAAAACCAGTTGCGCCGTGTCGCAGCCGATGGACAGGGCCTTGATGTCGGTGCGGCCCACCTCCAGGCCCAGCGTGTCCTTGAGCACCGTGGTCAGCAGCCCGCCCACGCCGTTGAGGATGGGCTTGAGCACGCCGGTGATCACCGGCTTGAGCAGGGTGCACAGGGCGCCGGTGCAGGTGAGGTTGTTGTCGCGGTTGAGCAGGGACTGGATCTCGGGGCTGTTGGCGTTGATCGCGTACAGGTACTGCGGGTGCGAGGTCAGCAGCTTGGTCACGTTGTGCTTGACGCAGCCGTTCCAGTTGAGCAGCGAGCTGAGCAGGCCCGCGCAGCTCTGGTAGCCGTTGTCGTAGGTGGAGATGCCCAGCACATCCAGCAGGCCGCCGGGCACGCTGGTGTAGGAGTTGAGGGCTGCCGAGAACGTGCCGCTGTTCCAGGTGGAGGACGGGCAGGCCACCAGCAGGCAGGACTTGGCGATGGCGTTGTTGAACGTGAAGTTGGAGGTGAGCAGCGGCGGCATGTAGTCCTTGTCGCTGGCCACGCCGCGCCCGTTGAGCAGCAGGTTGGTGAGGCTGGTCACGTTGTAGAGCCCGTTCACCATGGAGGCGTCCAGATAGGAGCCCAGCAGCCGCGTGGTGATGTCGGTGGGCGTGGTGCCCGGCGGCTGCAGCAGGCCGCTGAGCAGGTTGAGCAGTCCCGTGACGATGTTGTTGACCGTGTCGCCCAGCGCCAGCTGGTTCACCTGCGTGGAGCGGTTGGTCTTGGACCAGTTGGGGTCGGCCGGGTCTTCGTAGCCGGGCTCCATGCCCAGGCCCGTGGTGGAGTCTGTGTACTCCAGGGCCGGCACCCACAGCTTGCCGTTCAGCACGGGCAGGTGCAGCAGGGTGATGAGCTGCTCATTTTGCAGGCCCTTCTCGCAGCTTTGCTTGTTGTTGGGGTCCATCTTGCCCACGCAGGCGTTGAGGATGGAGGACTTGACCGACAGGTCCATGGTCTGCGGGCTGGCGCTGCACTGCAGCGCCGTCAGCGTGCCCGTGGCGTTGGTGATGTCCACGGCAATGGGCAGCTTGACCTGGGTGCCCAGGATGTCCTTGACCAGCCATTTGAGCGCGCCGCCCAGCAACTGGTCCGTGTCCACGTTCAGGTTCAGCCGGATCTGCGCGCTGTAGCCCTGCGTGCCGACGGGGCCCACGGCAATGGTGGGCGGCTGCACGATGGTCAGCTGGGCCTTGATGAGGCCGGCCACATCGAGCTGGTTGGCCTGCAGCGCATGGCCGTTGGCACCGATGGCGATGGCGGTCTTGAGCACGTCGCCGATGCCCAGCTGCACGTCCATGGCCGCGTTCAGCGGATCGGTGCGGCCGGCGCCCAGGAAGGCGAACAGGCCCTTCTGGTCATCCAGGCTGCCCAGCGGGATCTTGATGGTGCTCAGCCCCGCGTTGATGATCTGGGTCTTGAGCGCGTTGAGCTGCACGGCCAGCGCGTTGTCGGTGATGGCGCTGATGGAGGCATCGATCACGTTCAGCAGGGTGACGCTGGCGATGTTGGCCAGGCCCTCGGGCGACAGCGCGCGCAGCTGCTCTATGCCCAGGTTCACGCCCAGGGCCTTGAGCAGGCCGGCCGGGCTGATCTTGGCGTCGGCCAGGCCCTTGGAGTCCAGCAGGGTCAGCATGCCCACGTCCAGCCCCACCAGGCCCAGCAGCCCGCCCAGCGGCGTGTCCTTGTTGAAGCGCAGCAGCTGCGAGCCCACCTGGAAGGACGCCACCGAGTCGTTGCGCATGGCAATGGCCTCGGCCACCACGAGGCGGCTCCAGGTGCCGGGAAAGATGGTGGGCGAGGTGCCGCCCACCGTGACGCGCGCCGCGTTGAGCGGGCCGGAGGCGGCGTCGAAGAAGCGGCCGCCGCTGGACTGCCTGGCCGGGTCCGCCGGGTTCCAGTTGCCGCAGCTGACCAGGGTCTGGGCGCTGCTGCGGGTCAGGGGAACCGGCCAGTTGGCCGTGATGCTGTCCTCGCCCGCCGTCACGCAGGCGGCGCGGTTGCTGCGCTCGGCATTGATGGTCTGGGCGGCCTGGGTGGCTGCCAGATCGGCAATGCGCTGCAGGTCGCGCTTGGCGTAGTACATGTAGCCCAGGTCCACGATGCCGAGCAGCAGGAACAGCACCGAGCCCAGCAGGGCGAACTGCACCAGCAGGCTGCCGCCTTGCCGGCGCCCTTGCCGGCGCGTTCTGGGGCGTCGTACGGATGCGGGGAGGTGGGTGAGCATGCTCTGGTCCTCCTGTCTTAGCTGCCGGGGGCGAGCCTGATCAGGCTGCGGGCCTCCAGGCGCGTGGGTTCGCCCAGGGTCTGGCTGCCCACCTGCAGGCCCTGGCCCAGCACGGGGGGAAGCATGTACACCACGCTCAGCGTGGCCTGGGAACTGGTCCAGTCGATCTGCACCTGGGTGGGCGCCGTGCCGGGCGGAATGCCGCTGGCCGTCAGGCTCTGGTTCACCACGTCGGTGGTGGCCTGCAGGATGTTGGCGCGCTCGGCCGGCTTGGCCGGATTGAAGCCAGCCATCCCGCCGAAGGCCAGATGCTGGACCATGCGCGCGCCGTCGCCCGTGGCGCGCGCCACCGACTGCTGGGCCTGCAGCACGCGCCAGTACACGAACATGCCCATCAGCAGCATCACCATCACCCCGGCGATCAACGCGAACTCCACCGCCGCCACGCCGCGCTGCCGCCTGTGCAGCCCTGCCGCGAAGGTATCGCCGGTGTCCTGCATGAACTCGGCCGATGCAGCAGGGCGTGCCCCACGCACGGCATGCCCCAACCCAGGGACACCGAGGAAGGGCCTAAGACGGCCGCGCCGCCCCGCCCCGAGGGTGTCGCCGGTGGCCCGGATGCCCCCCTCCCGCGAAGCGAGAGAGGGGGAAGGCGCGAAGCGACTCAGGGGGAGCTTCATAGCCCCCCCCTGTCCACCATGATGCTGGCGCTGGCGGTCAGCGTCGTCGGCATGACCAGGCCGAAGCCCGGCAGGGCGGGTGCTATCGGGCTGGTTCCATAAGGGATGGTGAAGCCCACGCGCACCATGCAGCGTTCGGCCACCAGCACGCCGCAGGTCAGCGTGGCCGAGCACAGCTCGCTGTTTTGCAGCCTGCAGATGCGCACGTCGATGCTGCCTGCCGTGGGCCTCAGGTCGGCCGGCAGCCAGTCCAGCCGCTGCTGCACCAGGCTGCGGGCTGCGTCCAGGCGGGCGCTGCGGCTGGTCTGGTAGCGCAGCGTGGCCCGCGCGGCGTCCTCGGCGGCGGCCTGCATGGATTCGCGCACCAGGAACGCCAGCCCGTAGCTGATGCAGGCGTACAGCAGGGCGAAGAACACCGGGAAGATGATGGCCCACTCCAGCGCGTACACCCCCCGCTGCCGCAGGCTGGCAGGCCGGTGGGGGCGGTGAGCGCGGAGTGGGCGCCGGATCATGGTCGTTCCTCAAGCTGCTGGCCGGGGCGGGCTCAGTTCTTGCCGCCGGCTTCGACGCCGGTCTTGTACAGGGCGGGGATTTCCGTCTCGAAGCTCTTGAGGTAGCGCGCATAGCTGCGCCGCGCCTGCTCGCCGTCGATGGGGCGGGCACGCTGGCCCGGCTGGCTGTGCTGCATTCCCAGCAGCCGCAGGGTGCCGCCGCCGATGTCGATCTCGCGCCGGGGCACGTACATCACGGTTCCATCGGGGTTGGTGTAGAGCGTGTAGCCGGCCAGGATGGAGTCGGTGGAGGGCTCGGCGAACACATGGGGCCGTGCATCCACCTGCTCGGGCGGGCTCTGCACTTCGCCAAAGGCCTGGGCGTGTGCCGGGGCCGTATGGGTCAGGGCCAGTGTCAGGGCCAGTGTCAGGGCCAGGCCGGCAGCCGGCAGCCAGGGCGCCAGCGCTGCGGCGGCTGCGCGGCGGGGCAAATGCATGCGGTGTGTGTCTGGCATGTCGTGGTCCTCAAAGTGGCGAGGC
>NZ_JTKZ01000289.1:0-4661 GCF_000799035.1 Delftia sp. ZNC0008 | reverse complement strand
CCGCGTAGGGCAGCAGGCGCGCGTCCTGGAACATGATGCGCGTGCCACCCTGCGCGCCCTGCACGGCGCGGGCGGGCTCGCCGTCCAGCAGCAGGGTGCCGGCCGTGGCCTGCTCCAGGCCTGCGACCAGGCGCAGCAAGGTGCTCTTGCCGCAGCCGCTGCGGCCCACGATGGCGACGAATTCGCCAGGCTCCACCTGCAGCTGCACTTCGTGCAGCACCTCGCGCTGACCGTAGCGCTTGGTCAGCCCGCCGGCCTGCAGGCGCACGCCAGGGCGCGGTGCGGATTGGGGGGATGCGGACTGCGGCGCATCGTCGTTCTGGGCCAGGCGGTCGCTGACGTCCAGGCCATCGGCGTCGAACGAGGCCTCCCAGGCCATCGCCGGCGCGGTGGTGTTCAGCTCCACGGCCTGTGCCAGCGTGGTCTTCATGCGGTTCCATCGGCTCATGTCGTGCTCCTTGTGTCACTTGGGCTGGTAGCCCGGATGCCAGCGCAGCCACCAGTGCTCCAGCGCACGCGCAAACCAGTCGGCCAGCTTGCCCAGCAGGGCGTACAGCAGGATGCCGACCAGCACCACGTCGGTCTGCAGGAACTCGCGGGCGTTCATGGTCAGGTAGCCGATGCCCGACTGCGCCGAGATGGTCTCGGCCACGATCAGGATCACCCACATCAGGCCCAGCGAAAAACGCAGGCCCACCAAGATGGAGGACAGCGCGCCCGGCAGGATGACCTCGCGGTACAGCTGCCAGCGCGTGAGGCCGTAGCTGCGCCCCATCTCGATCAGCGCCGGATCCACATTGCGTATGCCATGGAAGGTGTTCAGGTAGATGGGAAAGAACACCGACACGCTGATCAGGAACAGCTTGGCGCTCTCGTCGATGCCGAACCACAGGATGACCAGCGGAATCAGCGCCAGCGCGGGGATGTTGCGCACCATCTGGATGGTGGAGTCCAGCAGCGTCTCCGCCCAGCGCAGCGAGCCCGTGAGCAGGCCCAGCGCCAGCCCCAGCCCGCCGCCGATGGCCAGGCCACCCAGCGCGCGGCCCGCGCTCACCTGCACATGCTTGAGCAGCTCTCCCGACTCGGCCAGCGCCTGCGCGGCGCGCAGCACATCCAGCGGAGCGGGCAGCACCCGCGTGGACAGCCAGCCCCACGCCGAGGCGGCCTGCCAGACGGCGATCAGCGCCAGCGGCACCAGCCAGGGCACCAGGCGGCGGCCCACGCCGGCCGCAAAGCGCAGCAGCGGCGACCAGGCATCGCCGGCCGGGGGGGCCGAGGAGGCCGGCAGCGCAGTAACGGTACGTGCATCGGACATGCGTGACTCCCTCAGCTTTGCGACGCGCGCGGCGAGTACAGGTTGGCAACGGTCTCGCCCAGCGGCCCGCCCACGCCGCCAGCCAGCCTGTCGCGCACGGACAGCGGCAGCAGCGGGAAGACCAGCTCGGCAAAGCGGTAGGCCTCTTCCAGGTGCGGATAGCCGGACAGCACGAAGGTGTCTATGCCAAGGTCCGCGTACTCCTTGATGCGGTCGGCCACGGTCTGCGCATCGCCCACCAGGGCCGTGCCCGCGCCGCCGCGCACCAGGCCCACGCCGGCCCAGAGGTTGGGGCTGATCTCCAGCTCGGCCCGCGTGCGGCGGCTGCCGCCGGCATGCAGGGCGGCCATGCGGCGCTGGCCTTCCGAGTCCATGCGCGCGAAGGCGGCCTGGGCCTGGACCACGGTCTCGTCCTTGAGGCGGCTGATCAGGCGATCGGCATCGGCCCAGGCCTCGTCCTCGGTCTCGCGCACGATGACGTGCAGGCGGATGCCGAACTTCACGCTGCGGCCATGGCGCGCCGCCTTCTCGCGCACATCGGCAATCTTCTTGGCCACCTCGGCCGGGGGCTCGCCCCAGGTCAGGTAGGCATCGACCTGCTCGGCGGCCAGGTCGTGCGCGGCTTCGGACGAACCGCCGAAGTACACGGGCGGATACGGCTTTTGCAGCGGCGGGAACAGCAGCTTGGCGCCCTTGACCGAGAGGTGTTCACCTTCGTAGTCGAGCGTGCCGCCCTCATGGCTGCGCTCAAGGATCTCGCGCCAGATGCGGATGAACTCGGCCGATTGCTCGTAGCGCTGCGCATGGTCGAGGAAGACGCCGTCGCCCTCCAGCTCGGCGCGGTCGCCGCCCGTGACCAGGTTGATCAGCAGCCGCCCGCCCGACAGGCGGTCGAACGAGGCCGCCATGCGCGCCGCCAGGCTGGGCTGGTGCAGGCCGGGACGCACGGCGACCAGGAACTTCAGGCGCCTGGTGACCGGAATCAGGCTGGAGGCGACGACCCAGGGGTCCTCGCAGGAGCGGCCCGTGGGAATCAGCACGCCCTCGTAGCCCAGGCTGTCGGCCGCGATGGCGACCTGCTTGACATAGTCGTGGCTGAGCGGGCGGGCGCCCTCGGCCGTGCCGAGGTAGCGGCTGTCGCCGTGGGTGGGAATGAACCAGAAAACCTGCATGCGCTGCTCCAGTCAGGGGACGGAATCGAGGAAGGAAATCAAAGGGCGGAAGAAGGCCGCGCCGCCACCGGCTCGGCCAGCCGCGCGTACTCGGCCGCCGAGGGTCGCCAGACGATGTCGGCCACCTGCACCTGGCGCGGAATCAGGCCCAGCCGAAAAAACGCATCGGCCACGCGCTGCTGGTCTACCACGGTCTGCGCAGCCAGCAGGCCCACGGGGGAGCTGGGCCGGCGCGCAATGAAGCGGCTGACCACCGCCGCATCCAGGCCGCTGAAGCCGGCCACCAGGGCCACGGCCTCCTGGCGTGCGCTCTGGGCCAGGCGATCGGCGCGCGTGAGCTCGTCGAACAGCGCGCGCAGCACCTGCGGATGGCGCTCCACCAGGCCGCGCGCGGCCAGGTAGAACGAGGCGTTGCCCGACAGGCCTTCGCTATTGGCCAGCACGCGCGGGCGAATCGCCAGCTCGGTGGCCGCGTAGAACGGGTCCCAGATGACCCAGGCGTCCACGCTCTTGCGCTCGAAGGCGGCGCGCGCATCGGCCGGGGCCAGGTACACGGGCTGGATCTCGTTCCAGGCCAGGCCCGCCTTGTCCAGCGCACGCACCAGCAGGTAATGGGCGCTGGAGCCTTTTTGCAGCGCCACGCGCCGGCCCTTGAGATCGGCCAGGGCGCGCAGCGGCGAGTCCGATGGCACGAGAATCGCCGAGCTCTCGGGCTTGGGCGGCTCGGCGCCCACGTACAGCAGGTCACGGCCCGCGGCCTGGGCAAAGACCGGGGGTGAATCGCCGGTCAGGCCGAAATCCAGGCTGCCTGCGGCCAGGGCCTCCAGCAGTTGGGGGCCGGCCGGAAACTCCAGCCAGCTGACCTTGGTGCCCGCAAAGCGCTTTTCCAGCACGCCCTGCTGCTTGAGGATGACCAGGTTGACGGCCGACTTCTGGTAGCCGATGCGCAACTGCTCGGGTCCGGCCACGGCGGCCGGCGTCTCGGCGCGTGCGTACTGGCCGGCCAGGCTCCAGCTGAAGGCGGTGGTGCCCAGCAGTTGCAGGGCCTGGCGGCGCACGCGGTCCAGGCGGGGCTTCTTGGGGATGGCGTTCATGGTGCGGACTCCTTGCAGTGGGCTCAGGGGCGCGACGCGATCAGGTCCACCGGCGCGGCATGCAGCAGGTTGAGCTTGCGGGGGATGAGCTTGAGTTCGAAGAAGGTGTCGGCGATCTGCTGCTGCTCGGCCAGGATCTCGCGCGTCACGGACGAGGTGCCGAAGCGTGCGCGGCTCAGGTACAGCTCGGTGATGGACTTGTCCAGGCCCAGGATGCTGGACAGCTCGGCGGCCGCCGCCGTCTGGTTCTTCGAGGCCCAACGGTCAATCCCATCGACCTCTTCGATGGCAATGCGCAGCACATCGGCATTGCGCGTGGCGAAATCGCGCGAGGTGAAGTAGTAGGCGCGGTTGTTGACCACGCCCGTGGCATCGGCCAGCAGGCGGGCGTCCAGCGTCTTTTGCGCGGCAGCCAGGAAGGGGTCCCAGATCAGCCAGGCATCGACGGAGCCCCGCTCGAAGGCGGCGCGCGCATCGGCCGGCGCCAGGAAGACGGACTGCACATCGCCGTACTTCAGGCCATGCTTTTCCAGCAGCTTGACCAGGAAGTACTGCACGTTCGAGCCCTTGTTGTAGGCCACGCGCTTTCCCTTGAGGTCCTGCACGCTGCGGATGGGCGAATCCTTGGGCACGATCACCGCCTCCAGCCCGGGGCGCGGCACGGTGGCGCCCGCATAGACCAAAGGTGCGCCTGCGGCCTGCGCAAAGATGGGCGGGGCCTCGCCCACATCGCCGAAGTCGATGGAGCCCACGTTCAGCGCCTCCAGCTGCACGGGGCCGGCGTTGAACTCGATCCAGCGCACCGACACGCCCAGCGGCGCCAGCCGCTTTTCCAGCGTGCCCCGGCTCTTCAGGATGGACAGCCAGCCCTTTTGGTGGCCCACGCGCAGCACGCGGTCACCCGCCTTGTCCTGGGCCAGGGCCGGGCCGCCCACCGTGGCGGCTGCTGCGGCAAGGCCCGCGCCCAGCAGTTGGCGTCGGCGCCAGTTGGCTGTGTGTCGGGGGAAAGAATCAAACGAGACCATGACGGACATCCTTGGAAGAGTGGTGCGTGGTGCGCGGCGCACAGGCAAAACGCGG
>NZ_JTKZ01000846.1:0-16443 GCF_000799035.1 Delftia sp. ZNC0008 | reverse complement strand
ACAATGCCCGCACTGCGGCACCCCGGGGCTGATGGCACTGCGCCAACGTGAACGCATTGCGCCAGTTCCCGGCACGCATGCCGCGCGCGCCGACGGCGGCTGGCGCAGCGTGCCGGCCGAGACCACGGTGCAGCGCCTGTCCCGACACGTCAGCCCGCTGACCGGCGTGATTGCCCGGGTCACGCCGCTGACGGCCGAGACCGACGAAGCGCTCACCGTCTACCGCAGCGAAATCTTCAGAACGCCCGCGCCTGGCAGCGGCTTCCTGGCAGGCCCCCCGACACAGCTGTGCCTGGGCAAGGGCCTGTCGGCCATGCAGGCCCGCGCCAGCGCCATGTGCGAAGCCGTGGAGCGCTACGCCGCCTTCCACCAGGGCGATGAAGCCGTGGTCGTCGCCCCCGCCGCCGAGCTGGATGCGCCCTGCATTCCTCCCACAGCGCTGGCCCGCTTCAGCGACCGGCAGACCGCCGGCTTTGCCACCGACAGGCCGCCGCATGCCGTGGCCCCCAGCGCCGGCCAGGGCGATCCCCTGTGGTGGGCTCCCGCCTGGTCCCTGACCGCCGATGCGCGCCGCTACCTGCCGCTGGCCTTCTGCCTGGCCCATGCGCCCGCGCAAAGCCAGCACCACGTGGGCTGGACCTCCAACGGCTGCGCCGCAGGCAACACGCGGGAAGAAGCCATCCTCCAAGGCTTCATGGAACTGGTGGAACGCGACGCCGCCGCCATCTGGTGGTACGGCCAGATCCGCAGGCCCGCCATTGCGCTGCAAGGCATCGACCAAGCCACACGCGAGCGACTGGACCGCAGCTGCGGCCCGCAATGGTCGTACTGGCTGCTGGACATCACGCACGACTTCGGCATACCCGTGGTCGTCTCCGTGGGCCGTCATGCACAGACCGGCCAATGGGCCGTGGGCTTTGGCTGCAGCCTGGACCGCGCCCTGGCCTGCGAACGCGCCCTCACCGAAATCAGCCAGCTGATCGCGGCCGGCAAAAGCTTTGCCGTGCCCGAGCCACTGCAGGCCTTCCTGCACCCTGCGGACAGCGCCGATGCACCGCCGCAACAGCCTGCGCCTCTGTCTGGGCACACGCCGGACACCGCGCCGCCAGACATTGCCCAGGCCATTGCGCGCTGCGTGAACATCGCACGCGGCCTGGGCCTGGAGACCATCGTCTACGACCACTCGCGCCCCGACATCCCTGTGCACACCGTCAAGGTCGTGATTCCCGGCCTGTGCCATATCTGGCCGGAACTGGGCAATCCACGGCTGCGCAACGTACCCGTGGCCCTGGGCTGGCGCAGCCGGCCGCTGCAGGAATCCGAACTGAATCCGCAGGCTCTGTACGTTTGACAAACTGAACAGCGCAGCGGGCATGTACTCTCTCAGCTTGGCAACAGGCTGCAGGCTCCGGGCCAATGCGCCCCCAGCCCACCCCCTGTTCACACAAGCCCCAAGGAGAATTCGAGGCGATGGCCCTCTTTCGTAACCAACTCGACGGCCGCATCGTCGTGCTGCGGCCCCTGCATACCTTCGGCCGCCACCCCTCGGTCTGCCAGACCGTCATGAAGGCGCCCGACGTCTCCCAGGTCCACGCACTGTTCCGCTGGAACCGGCAGACCTGGGAAATCGTGGACCAGAGCCGCAACGGCACCATGCTCAACGGCGTGCGCCTGGTCGCCGGCCGCTGGACCGTACTGACCGTGGGCGCCAGGCTCAGCATGGGCGAAGGCGCAGAAGCGGCCTGGACCGTGCAAGACCTGGGACCGCCCGTCACCTGCCTGAGCCCCGGCCCGGGCCTGCCCCAGGACGCCCCCCTGGCCCTGAACCCGCGCGGCACCCTGCTGCCCGACGCCCAGGAGCCCGAAGCCAACGTCTTCTTCGAAGACGGCCGCTGGCTGCTGGAGTCCGGCGACGGCACCGAACCCCTGGTGGACGGCGCCATGGTCCACACCTCGGCAGGCAGCTGGGAATTCGTGCAATGCGACGACCTGGAATCCACGCGGGAAAGCAGCTTCGACCCGCATGCGCCCAAGCCGTCGGACGTGTCCTTTCGCTTCCACGTCAGCCAGAACGAGGAGCACGCCAGCCTGACCGTCATGAGCGACGGCAAGCCCATCGCGCTGGGTGAACGCATACATCACTACACCCTGGTTACCCTGGCCCGCGTGCGCCAGCAGGACGCCCACAAGGGCCTGGCCCCCGCAAGCCAGGGCTGGATAGAGCTCGACGCGCTCTCGCGCATGCTGGGCGTGGATTCGTCGTACGTGAACATCCAGATCTTCCGCGCCAAGCACCAGATCCTCAGCGCCCTGCCCGAATGCGCGGCCTTGCCGGCCCTGGTGGAGCGGCGGCGCGGCAGCCTGCGCTTCGGGGACTTTGCGTTCGAGATCGAGGGCGGGGCGCGCAGCGCCTGAGCGGCGAACTGCAACGGAGAACGGCAGGCACACGGCGCATCGCTCGCCGCATGTAATCAGCTGTAATTTTCTTGTTGTGCACACGTCAATAAAGTGGGAACCGGTTCCTGCCGCCTGCGGCAAGGACCTCTCACCCTCCTCCCGGACCGGGTTGCCCGAGTCCACTGGCGCACCTGGAAGCCGCAAATGAGCATGGACATGCGACGTGTACTGTTGATCCCCGCCAGCGCGCGGCCCGTTGACCCTGGCCTGGCCAGCCTTTCCATGGACGCACAGGTCTGGGAAAACGGCTATCCCCTGGTCGTCGGCAAGGCCCGCCACGGCCTGCTGCAGGACTTCTGGCGGCACTACTACGGCGAATCCGCCGCCATGTTCGTGGCCTCGGACCAGCTGCTGGAACTGCACAACGACATCATGGCCGCCATCCCTGCCTGCGTGGGCGAGATGCCGGTGCTGCGCTTTCTCAACGACCTCGGAAGAATGTGCCTGCAGGCGCATGGGGACGGCAGCGGGCTGCAGGTCATCGGCGACTAGTGGCCGGCTTGCCGCGCCGCAATGGCGCGGCCGGCGCAGCCAAGGCCCGTAGGCGCAGGCAGGCCCCCAGGCGATATCCATTGCCCCGCATGGCCACCTGCGCCCATCGGGGATGCAGGGCACTCTTGCTGCCCGTCAGTGAATCAAAAAGAGATTCCCGCGAAGGACGCCCCAGGAGTCCGAACGTCGAATGCACAGGAAACCGGGCGCTGGCTTGAAGCGATGACCGGCAAGCTCCCCCACGGCGGGCCATACAGACCGCAACCCTTCAAGCGATGGGCAGACCGCGCCATTCATTTATCTCTCAACGGATATCAATGGAGGATGTATGACGGAAGCTTTCAACGGACTGGCACTGGGTACCGCCACCAACCTGATCAAAGGCTACGCGCCGGGGTGGGACCCATCCAGGGGCATGCTGGACATACTGCACCGCCCCCGGCAGCAGCCGATGGAGCCGCAAGCGCCTGAGCCCTCCGGCAGCCGGGGCGACTGGGGATATCCGGTGATCAGCCTCCACGAGAGCGCACAGAGCCTGGTCACCGCGCTGCTGCCCTATGGCATCGATATGCCTGCGATAGACACGGCGCCACCGTCCCTGCCGGCGGGCGCCTTGCTGCTGTCGGCGCCCACCGGGGCTGCCGCGCTGGACAGCCTGGTCCAGACACTGGGCATCTCGCTGCACGACACCAGCCTGCGATTTGCGCTCGTCAAACTAGTCCGCCAGGACGAGACATTGCGCCACACGACCAAGGAGAACCAGGTCCTCACCACGGTCCATGCGCTGCGCCCGGATCCACGCATTGGCGTCGATGGCGAATTCATGCGCTCCATGGCGCGGCTGCGCCATTTCCAGGCAGAGGGCTCGCAGGACACGGCCGCCGACCTGACGCTCAGGGACGCCAACCTCTTTCTGGACAACTTCGCCGAATGGGGCACGCATTTCGTGTCCTCCATCACGGTCGGGGACCAGATCATCCAGGTATTTGCCTACGAAGCCGAGCGCTTCGCACGGGTGCAGCAGGCATTCAATGGCTCCGAAAACGACTTCACGGGCGCCAATGCCGTCAAATTCCAGTACTTCACCACGGATGCGGAAAAAGGCGCGTTCGGCTTCGTCAAGCAATTCGGCAACATCCTGAACCTCAGCCACAGCCCCCAGTTCCAGCAAAGCCTTGCAGACGGGGATTGGGTGGAGAAAACCTGGGCCAAGCGCAACAGCGTATTCCAGCCCTTTTCCGTGGACTCGGCAGTATCGCTGTCCCGATTGAACCGGGATTTCACCGACCAGGCTCCCGTCGCCATCACGCTGGGGCCGTTGACCACCTTCACCGAATACAAGCGCACGGCGGTGTGGCGGCGCGTCTTCAAGGCGGCCATGTCCAGCGTGTTCGGCGATGCGATACAGCCCCAATTCGTGCCGCATGACTCCAGCGACTTCGCCGCACTGATCCCGGAAGACCAGCCCGGCGTGGTCTCCGCCATTGCCACGCCCAGCATCAATGTCTACAAGGCCCGCCTGAATCTGGCGGGCATGCAGTTGGTGGCCCGGTCCGAAGTGCGCAACTTCACGTCCTACGGCTATGTGGTCGCCGTCCGGTCCCAGGCCGCCATCGAGCTGCCCGGCGACAAGGTGGGCCTGTACGGCTACATCCTGGACATGAGGACGACCGGCCTGCCCAACGTGGTAGCACTCAGCAATGCGGGCTTTGAAGGACTGTCCATCGGCTGCAGCCAGTTCCTGGGCGCGGCACGCTTTCAGAACCACGACGGGGACAGGCACTTCCTGGTGGTCGACGGCCTGCGCTACGAGTTGGACGCCAAGGGCTGGCCCCGCGTCATCGAGGACGTGCGGCGCGTGCCCCCTGCCACCGAGCTGCCGGCCCTCAAGGACAGCCTGGAGTTTTCGCTGGCCTTCGGCGAAGCCGTGCTCGGCATGCAGGCCGACCAGATGGGCGCCGTGACGGTACGCACACTGGCGCGCGGCTACCTGAAATGGGTGGCGCAGGTCATCCCTGCCGATACCCGCGACGAGGACCTGCTTGCGATGCGCTTTCGCGCCCTGGACCTGGGCAGCTACACGCCCAGTTCCGGACAAGGCGCGTTCGTACCCATCCTGCCGGCCTCCGACTATGAGGCCTCGGTCAAAAAGATACTGGACTACCTCCAGGAGATCCAGCGCCAGATCAGCGAAGACACCATCCAGATCAACCAGCGCAAGCAGGCCGAGCTGACCGTCGATGTCGGCAAGGCCTTGAACGAGAACATCGTCCAGAGCGGCAAGCTGCTGTCCGGGCTGATCGATGCCAACGCCAAGTCCGCAAAGGACCTGTCGAACCACTACGACTCCGTGATCGCTGCCAGCCAGGCCGAGGCGAAGGCCCAACAGGAGAAGATCAACGACCTGTCCAAGGCCCTGTTCGAGCAGCAGGCAGAGGTCAACCAGGCGGTGCAGCGCTACAAGGCGGCCGTCGTGCAGTGGGAGACCCTGGAATGGGTAAAGTTCGGTCTGGACGTGGCCACCACCGCCTTCAGCCTGGGCACGTCGGTTTTCGTGCCCGCCAGCTCGATCAATGCGGTCAAGGACCTCGGCCTGACCGTGCAGCGCATCCAGAAGGCACTGAACATCCTCAATGCCACGATGAAGGTCTACACCACCATCTCGGGCACCGTGAAGAACATCCAGGACGCGCAAAAGACGCTGGACGGGCTCGATGGCATGGACTATGGCGATACCTCCACCCTCCAATGGGACGAGATGTCGCTTCAGCTCGACGTGGTGATGTCGACCGGACCCAGCGGCAGCGGCGTCAACGAAGCCAAGGCCGAGATGGTCGCCGCGTTCAAGATCCTCGTCATGCGGGGCAAAGCGCTGACCGGTGCCCAATCGGGCCTGCACCAGATCCTTCGCGACATCTACTCCACGCAGCGCCAGAAGGTGCTCAACGACCGTCAGGCGGAGCGCCTGAACGCCCTGGCCGACAAGCTCAACCCCTTGCAGATCAAGGACCTGGACAGGCAGGCCATCGACCTGGTCGGCCTGACGGGGAGCCTGGACTACCTGCGCCGCCAGATGCTCACCACCTTCGCCAAGTCCTTCCTGTTGCAGGACCAGGCGCTGCAATATGCGTGGCTGCAGCCCCCTACGCCGATTGCCAGCTACAGCCTGATGAACTTCATGCAGTCGCGCATCGCCCAGAACGAGGCCACACTGGAGGCCAAGTCGCAGTTGCTGCAGTACCAGGCCTCGACCACCCGCCCCATCACCATCGACATCCAGGGCGTGCTGGCCTCGGACATCAGCAACGGCAACGCCTTTGAAATCACCATCGACCCCAACCAGCCACAACTGAGCCAATACGTGAACCTGCGCGTGCGGGCCGTGGTGGCCGAGGTCATGGGCGTCAAATCGACAGACAGCGGCAAACTGCTGACCAGGCTGACCTTCGAAAGCAAGCCCTTCGTGGACCGCAACGTGGAGCGCTCCATGCTGCGCTTTCACACACCCTGGCGCGAGCGCGTGTACCAATTCGACGTGGCCACAGGACAGCCTGATTTCAGCGACCAGGGCCATTCATGGTCGGCGGACATCAGCCCCGTCACGCCCTTCGGCTCCTGGCTGATCTCGCTGCCCAAGACGCAAACCAACCGGGGCCTGGCCTTTGCCGGCCTGACGGTGGACATCCGCCTGACCTTCGTCCTGGACGCCCGCATCGTCGACGTGCCGATGCTCGCGGGCGGCAGGGCCCACGCCCGCCAGCGCGCCGTGCGCACTGAAGCGGTGCGGGGCGCGCTGATGGCCCTTGCGGCCGAAGGCCCCGCACAGCCCACGCCGGACAAGCTGATCTCGCTGCTCAATGCCGCAGGGACAACCACCAATGGCTGGGACGTGGTGTTCAACATGGGACTGCAGCAGATCAACAAAGCCCTGCTCAGCCAGTATGAAGAGCTCAAGCGCGACAGCAAATACAAGAACACCATCTCCGCGCAGACCCGGACCAAGGTCATCGACGGCGTGTGGTCCATCAAGAAATTCGACCTCGAGTATGGCTATCCGCTGCTGAGCTTCCAGGCCAACAACAACAGCACCGTCGTGCTGAAAATGCAGATAGAAAAAGGCTCGCAGATCAACTGCATCCAGATGGGCGACACCCCTGAAAAATGCGATGCGCCGGTCTCCATCGCGGGCAAGACGCTCACGGCCTTCGTCAACCTGACCAAGGTGGAGGGCAAGATCACCAAGGAGGGCAAGGAACTGCAGATCCTCAAGGTCGTGCTGGACATGTCCCAGGGCGCATTCACCGTCGAGAACATCGACATCAGCGACGAGGAGAAGGTCGACCTCAACGCGGCAATCAAGGCCTACTTCTCGGAAAACCCGGTCGTCTACCTGATCAATGCCCTGGACCTGACCAGCGTGCCCGTGATCGACGGACTCAAGCCCAAGGGCTTTCTCTTCAAGGTGCTGCGCACGGCAGCCAACGTGGACATCCTTCAGCTGTTCATCCAGACCGGCAACCGGGCCCTGCTCAACCCCACGCTGACCTTCCTGAACAATGTGCCCGAGCCGCTGCCACAAGGCAACGAAACGTCCCTGCTGATCCGCAGCGAGCTGTTCTTCTCCGACATCCTGCCCAGCGCCATGAACCGATCCGGATGGAGCCTGGCCGGCCGCAAATCCTCGGAACAGAACTCGGCCTCCTGGGGGGAGTTCACCAATGCCCCGGTCTCCGCGACCAACATCGACCTGAGCAGCCTGACCCAGACCACGACCACCTCCTCGCCCATGGGCGGCGGGGGCTCATCGACCACCACGAAATACTTCTTCCCCGACAACAAGGTCTCCTGGAACCTGTCGGGCATGACGCTCAAGCCGATGGGCAGCGGTCAGATGCAGCTGCAAGGCAGCAAGACACAGTCGATGACCATCAAGACCAGCACCACCTACAGGTACTGGCCCTGCTTCTCCAACTGCTCGGACACCTGGGAATCCTCGTTCACCAACGACGCCACCTCCAACGTCCAGGCGGCAGCGCCGGTGACCGTCAGCGGCAGCGGCCGGGAGCAGAACATCAGCATCTCCATGAGCAGCCAGGCCGTGACGGTCACGGGTCATGTGGCCGGCGGCGGACCTTCGGGATCGGACGACCTGCAAGCCAAGGTCAACCAGCAGGTCAAGTCACAGGTGCCGCAGCAAATCGCCACCCAGCTGAACGTCAGCTTCTCGGCCGTCTCGCTGTTCGCCATCAAGAACCTGCTGTTCCCTGCCAACAACTACATCAACTTCACCCGCGCGGCCGTGCCGGGCGACCTGCTGGTGCTGGGCAACTTCCAGTCCTGAGCCCGGCCTAGCCCGGCTGGATGCGTCCGACGCTGCGGCAAGCACACGGCAAATCGGCGCATGCACAATCGCATGCGCCTTTTTGTCCTTGCAAGATATGAGTCCCAACACCAGCACCAAGACCGACACCAATGCCGCGCCCCCCGCCACCACGCCTCTGACCGGCAGCTGCCTGTGCGGCGCCATCGCCTATGCACTGCGCTCCACGCCCCAGGCCGTCTCGCACTGCCACTGCCGCATCTGCCAGAAGGCCCACGGTGCCGCATTCGCCACCTACGGCAGCGTGCCGGCAAAGGACCTTGTCTTCACCCGGGGCCAGGAGCAATTGCGCTCCTTTGCCTCATCGCCCGGCATCACGCGCTGCTTTTGCCAGCAATGCGGCTCATCGCTGTCATGGCACAGCCAGCATTACGAAGAAGGCGCATGGATCTCCGTCGCACTGGCCACGCTGGATTCGGAGTTTGTCGTGGGCAGGCAGCGGCATGTGAACCGGGGGGCGGGGATGGCGTGGGTGGATGGTGGGACAAGGTGACCGGGCGGATGGGGTCGGCCAAAAGCGGCCGGATGCCAAGGCCTGCCCGGCCGGTCGACCGGTGGACGACTTGTCCAGTGGCGGCCCTGGGGCGGCACCTATGATGCAGGGCGCGCCAGACGAGCCTGTGCTGGTGGTCTTCTCGGACAAGCAGAACCAGGGCAATCCGGACCGGCCCTTCCAGTACTTATGAACGACAACCCAAGCCAGGCACTCGCAGACCAGCTGCAGAGCTCCACAAAAAACGTCGATGTGTTCTTGGCGCTGCAAGCGCTGTCCTGCGCTGCCCCCGCAGTGGCTTTCGAGGCCATCACGACATTCATGAGGTCCGCGCCGGCAAATCAGCTGCCCCTGGCCCGAAATGCACTGCTGGAGCTGGCGGACCGCGCTCCCGCGCTCCTGGTGAGCGCGACGCTGGACGAAGACGCAAAGGTGGCTGACGCGGCCAGGCAGGCCTTGTTGATCCGTCCCTCCAATGAGGCACTGCCCCTGTACCTGCGCATGGCCAAGTCCAAGAGCGTTGACGAAGCCTGCTCGGGCTGCATGTACCTGGGCCGTATCTCCTCGCCACAGGCCCGGGCGCCTTTGTTCAAGGCCTTGGGCCACCGCAGCGCAGCGGTGCGCGAGTATGCGGCGACATCCATTCACAGCCACGCCGACGAACACTGGATCGCCGACCTGCTGGAGGCCATCCGCACGCTGCGGCGTGAGGAGACCGACAAAAAGAAAGACTTTGGCGAGGTGATCAGCACGCTGTGCAGCGCGGTGGTCCAGAAATCCACACACGCCTGCCTGGACCTGCTGATGGAAGGACTCCACGATGCGGACGCCAGAGTCCGCGGGACCTGCATCAGCGCACTGGGACGCCTGGGCGATACGGCAGCCGTGGTCCCGCTGATCGAGACGTTTGAACATCCGCGCCGCGGGATGCCGCGGGAGCTGAGGACGGCACTGGTCAAGGTGCTTGGCGAGTTGGGCGACGCGCGTGCGATCGCGCCACTGCTGCGTGCCGGAGTGACCGTTGCAGCACCGGCGCTGGGCCCGCTGAAGGCGCAGGAAGCCGTGCCTGAACTGATGGCCGCGCTGGAGCAGGCAAGGACACCGCGCGATGCCGACGAGCTGGCCGAGGTGTTGGCCCAGCTGCAAGGGCCCGGCGAGTCGCAGTGGCCCCGCGCAGGGTTGCGCACGGCGTCGCTGCAGGTACGGCGAGCCGCCGCGCTGCAGCTGGCGCGCACCGCGCCCCAGGAAGCGGCCCAGCATCTGCGCGCCATGCTGCCCCAGCTGTGCGGCGGCGACGCCGTGGGCGTGGCCGAAGCGCTGGCCTTGATGGGCTCAGCAGAGGGTTTCGAAGGCTTCGCGAAGGCATTGGCGGACGACCCCCACCACTGGAATGCCAGCGCCGTGGCGTACGCCTGCCAGAATCTTCGCGGCCCCCAGGTGCAGGCCCTGCTCCTGGGGCTGATACCCGGCATCCGCAACGAATACGTCCACCACGTCTGCAAAGCGCTGGCAGCGCAAGGGGCTGACGTATTGCCTGCGCTGATCGCTGCAGCCCAGGCAGCCGGCGACAGCTTGCGATACCGCTACGTGATGGCGCTTGCCGAATTCCGCGACCCCCAGGGGGCCGGTTTGCTGGCGCCTCTGATGGTCCGCCGCAACCCGTTGCGGGACGCCGCCATGCTGTCGCTGTCAGCCACGCCCAGCGCCGAGGCCAGCGCGGCGCTGGCTGCGGCATTGCTGCAAGCCGAATCGCCGGCTGATGCCCGGCTGATCACCGAAGCGCTGGCGAAGGCAGCCACGCGCGAGGCGATTCCCGACCTGATACGGGCGCTGCAGGCCGACCTCGCCACCGAAGAGATATTGGAAGCCTTGGGCCGTCTGGGCAGTCTGGGCGACCGGGCGGTTGTGCCTGCACTGATCGATCAACTGAGCAGCCCCAACGCGCGCCGCCGCCAGGCAGCGGCCATGGCGCTGGGGCAGATCGCAGACCCTGCGGCGGGGGCTCCGCTTGTCCGCCTGCTGCTGAAAGAGTTTCATCTGGAGGTGGCGCAGGCCGCAATGCAAGCCTGGCTGGCCATGGGCGCGCAAGATGGTGGCGCACTCGATGGGCTGGGCGCGCCGGGCACGCGCGCATTCCTGTTGGCCAGTGCCAGACAGCTGCGCAGGGAACGCTGACACGCACATCCCCGCACGGATTGCGGTGCGCCCGGTCAGGATCTGCCATCGCTGTAGAGCCGGCATTCGGTGCGGCTGCTTGAGGCTGAGAGCTGCCCGGCCCCTTGACGAAGATTCACCGTGCCTTCAGGCAAAATCCAGACGATCGGGAAAGCTTGGCGTCAGGTCTGCCGGGAAGCCCAACTTGAAGAATGGAACAGTATCAATGGCACTGACGAAGAAGGGCGAGTTCTGGTACGGGACAACGTCCGGCGACACCCAAGCCGAGCTGCGCAGCTACAGCGTTGCGAATCGCCATGAGGCCGTCCGGTTTGCCTCGTCCAAATGCGATTGCGGATGTCGGACTTTTGCGCTGCAGACGGATGAAGAAGCCGGCGTGGCCATCCGCACCTGCACCGACTGCGGGCAGGAACACCTGATGGGCGACAGCGCGGAACATGTTGAAGAGGCCGCCCCTGAGGCACACGAGTGCGTGTGCGAGAACGAGACGTTCGAACTGATGTCCGGCGTCTCCGTGTACGAAGGCACACACGACGTGCGCTGGTACTACATCGCTTGCCGCTGCGTGGAGTGCAATCTGGTTGGGGTCTTCGCAGACTGGAAGTGTGAAGCGGGTGATGCAGCGGCCTTCCTCGCCAAGGTATGAGCGCGCGGGATCAAGACGCGCTGCCCAAAGATCTGGTCAAGCGGGTTTGCCGGGTGCATGCAGGCGATAGCGCAAAAAGCGAGCCCCCTCGATATCCAGTGCGCCATCTGGCCGAAATCCCAGCTTGAGAATCCCTTTTATTCTGGTTCTTGAAGGTGGCAGCAAAATCGTGATGGAGCTCAGCCCCAAGCCAGTGAATGCACGTTTCACTATCTCTTGATAGACGGCTTTGCCACTTCCCCAGAATTTGGGATGAAGCACCAAAGCGAGGTCGGCATCACCTTCCTCGTACTGCAAACCGCCCCAGCCGGCAAATTGCTGGTCAATTTCAAACGCCCATGGCCCATAGCCGTATTGCTGCCACTGGGCATCCTTTTGCCGAGCCCATTCATTTGCTTTCGCCAGGTCGAAATTCGCACTTCCAAGCGGCATTTGTCGCAGCACATCTGGATTGTTGTTCAGCGAAACAATGTGAGCCGGATCAACTTCAGTGAGCCGCTTAAATTTCAAATTCATGCCTGTATCTGGTTGTCTATCCATCAAATTCAAAGCCTACCAAAACGGTGGTTGCCGACCGTCTATCTGAGCGTCAACCAAGGGGCAGCAGTCCACAGTGCGGGGTTGCTGCCGCTGCAAGCCAAGGCTTCACTTTCTGATCGGCGGTGCGCAACCACTGCTCGACGCTCGGCAACGCACCGCCACCAGACCCGCTGCCAGCAGCGAAAGCAACGCCAGCGCCCAGGGGCCGAGCGCGGGGATGGCCTGCGGGGCCAGCAGCACGGGCAGGCCGGGGTCGGTGATCTGGTTGGGCACGGAATCGCTGTCACCCACGCCGCCATCGGCCAGGGTGAAGGTCACGCTCAGGCCGTCGGGTGCAAACTGCGCGCCGGGCAGCGCATACCAGTGCGGCTGCGCGCAGGCAGCGCCGGTGCAGCCCAGCCCGTCGGGGCTGGGGCCGTATTTGTAATAAACGGCCCCCTGCGGCACTGGCGTGGTGAAGTGCACGGTCACCTGTGCATCTGCATTGCCAGCGACACGCCCCAGCACCAGGCCCAGCGGCGCGTGCACCGCACGCACATGGGACGGCAAGGGCGCGGGCAAGGTGGAGGCAAAGGCGGCGCTGCTGATCTCCCAGCCGTTCGCTCCATCCACCTCCACCGCCCCCAGATTGCCGTTGCCCCCCGCACCCTGCCACGGTGCGCTGCACTGCTGCGCTGCGCCGCCATATTCACCGCTGCACTGCCATTTGTATTGGCCGCCAGCGGATAGCACGGTCCCTGGCGTACCCGTGGCGCACAGATTCGCGCTGGGCTTGAAGGCCACAGCGCCGTTGGCCGCTGAGCCGCAGGTGGCATCGACCGGGTCGTGGGTGAACGTGGCCGAAACGCTGCGCGGACTGGTCACGTTGGTGAGCTGGCATGCTCCCGTGCCCGCGCAATCGCCCGACCAACTGGTGAAGTGATAGCCCGTACCAGGCGTGGCGGTGCAGCTTGCGTCCTGGCCGTGGGTGACGGGGTTGGGTGTGCAGGTGACTGTGCCGTTGGTGGTCGCGGGGGTGATGCTGATGGGGTATGTGTTCAGCGCGAAGGTGGCACCCACGCTGCGCGGGCTGGTCACGTTGGTGAGCTGGCATGCACCCGCCCCCGCGCAATCGCCTGACCAACTGGTGAAGTGATAGCCCGTATCGGGCGTGGCGGTGCAGCTTGCGACCTGGCCGTGGGTCACGGGGTTGGGCGTGCAGGTGACCGTGCCGTTGGTGGCGGCGGGGGCGATGCTGATGGGATAGGTGTTCAGCGCGAAGGTGGCACTCACGCTGCGCGGGCTGGTCACGTTGGTGAGCTGGCATGCCCCCGCCCCTGCGCAATCGCCCGACCAACTGGTGAAGTGGTAGCCCGTATCGGGCGTGGCGGTGCAGCTTGCGGCCTGGCCGTGGGTCACGGGGTTGGGCGTGCAGGTGACCGTGCCATTGGCCGGGGCGGGGACGATGCCGATGGAATAGGTGTTGAGCGCGAAGGTGGCACCCACGCTGCGCGGGCTGGTCACGTTGGTGAGCTGGCATGCTCCCGTGCCCGTGCAATCGCCTGACCAACTGGTGAAGTGATAGCCCGTATCGGGCGTAGCGGTGCAGCTTGCGTCCTGGCCGTGGGTCACGGGGTTGGGCGTGCAGGTGACCGTGCCGTTGACGGCGGCGGGGGTGGCGATGGAGTGGGTGTTGGGCGTGAAGGTGGCCGAGACGGTGCGCGACGCGGTCACGCTGGTGAACTGGCATGCCCCCGTGCCCGTGCAATCGCCCGACCAACTGGTGAAGTGGTAGCCCGCATCGGGCGTGGCGGTGCAGCTTGCATCCTGGCCGTGGGTGACGGGGTTGGGCGTACAGGTGACTGTGCCGTTGGCCGGGGCGGGGACGATGCCGATGGAATAGGTGTTGAGTACAAATGTGGCCCCCACGCTGCGCGGGCTGGTCACGTTGTAGAGAATGCACGCGCTGGCAGTGCCCGTGCAATCGCCCGACCAATGGGTGAAGTGGTAGCCCATCGCGGGCGAGGCGACGCAGATGGTGTCTTGCCCATGGGGCACGGGGTTGGCCGTGCAGTTCACGCTGCCGCCGGTGACGGCAGGGGTGGCGATGGCGTAGGTAATCGGCGCGAAGGTGGCTCCCACGCTGTGCGCGCTGGTCACGTTGGTGAACTGGCATGCACCCGTGCCCGCGCAATCGCCCGTCCAGCCGGTGAACTGAAAGCCCGTTTGCGGCGTGGCAGTGCAGCCAGCGGCCTGGCCGTGGGGCACGGGGTTGGGCGTGCAAGACATGCTCCCGCCCGTGGTGGCAGTGGTAGTGATGGCGTAGGTGATGAGCGTCGTGTTGGCAGAGACGGTGGTAGCCCCGAGCACCACGGGCTGGCAAGCCCCCGTGCCGCTGCAGGCGCCGCCCCAGCCGCTGAAGGGGCGGGCGACAGGGTCGTGCACCGTGGCCGTGCAGGTGGCGCTGGAGCCATGGGTCACGGGGTTCGGGGTGCACTGTGCGCTGGCAATGCCCGCATCCGTGTTGACTGTCACCATGTACTGGCGCGGTGCCAGGCAAGCGGCCGTGGTGCCGCCGCTGATGCCCGCGCAATTCCAGCGGAAGGCATCGGACGCGGCAGACTGGTTGGTGGCCGAACCGGCGCTGCACAAGAGGGTTGGCAAGGTGAGCGAAGGCGCAGTGCTGCCACACGCGCCATTGGTGGGCGGCGGGGCGAAGGTGGCGCTGATGGTGCAATTGCCGGTAATGGTCGCAGTGGTGTAGGTGTTGCCCGCAAGCGATCCGCCGCAGCCGCTGACCTGCACCGTATAGCCCGGTGGCGTGGTGAGCGTGAAGCTGGCCTGCTGCCCCGCCGCTACATCGCGCCCCGCCTCGATGCTGCCGCCGCCCGTGGCCTGGGAGGTAACGAGGTAGGCGCGAGGCACGGAGCATTGCGGCGAAGGGTTGCCGCCGTAGCTGCTCTGGCACACCCAGGAGAAGGAGTAGGTTTCATCCATCACGCCGCTGGTCGTGCCCACGCTGCACAGCAAGGCGTCTGGCAGATAACGGCGAGGCGTGGTGCTGCTGGCACTGCCGCACACGCCATCGAGCTGCACGGAGCCGGCCTCGACCGTCATGCCGATGGAGGTCTGCGGCTCGGCAACCCAGGCCGGCTTGTGGCTCGCGCCTGAATACCAGGTCAGCCCGTCGTTGGTGGCCGTGGTGATCTGGCGGCGGATCATGGTCTGGCCGATGCTGCGCACCACCACCCAGGCAAAGTCGCCCGCCGCCACGATGCGGTCGCCCGTGAACACGCGCATGCCCGGCGTGGCCGCGTCGGCGGTGAAGGGGGCACAGGCCGTCATGTCCACGAACGGCGTGGCGGCGCTGGCGTCGGTTGCGCACACTTGCAGCTCGAACTGGTCGATCTGGGTGAGATTCATCTTCACCTGCGTGATGCGCAGCGACTGGCTGCCAATCGGGATGCGGTTGGCCACCCACAGTTTGGTGTGGTAGCTGGAGTTGTGCTGGATGAGCCACGGGTCATTGGCGGCTGCCAGGTTGTCGAATACCGTGACTGCACCAGCAGACACTGAAGCCGCCGCCGTCAGCAGCAGCATGGCAATTCGAAGGGTAAGGGTTTTCATGGCGATGGGGTGGGTGGGTGGAGCGGTGTTCCACCCAGCCGCGATCGGCCATGAAAAATGCTTTCAGCTCTTGTGTATCAAGCGCTGAAAGCCATGTTGATGCAAGCGTGTGGCACGGGTGGATGCGCACTGCCGGCCATCTTGCGGGCGCGCAGCCCTGGCGGCTTGACTGTGCGTTCGTGCCGCGCTTGACTGGACGTTTCGCAAGCCTCACTCCCCAAAAAAGGGGCGTTCCCCTCCCTACCCGCGCTATCATCCGCCCCGGCCCCCTGTCCCGGGGCTGATGCTTCAAAACATCCGTCGTATAGCGGTTGAGCCTTCCCGAAAGAAGGCCTCGTCACGTCTGAACACCTGGTAAGTGGGCTCCCGCCCGCTCGTCCAAACGGTTACGGGCGGGATGGGGCTGTCCGCAAGGCTGCCCGCACGTCTATGCGCGTGTTTTGAACATCCCGTCCACCTTTTCCGTGCTTCAAAACACGGGGCTGGTGGTTTCAAATCTCGCATAGGAGTACGGAACCATGAACGCCGTTTCTCTCGCTGTCACCTGCGCGCCCTCTCTTGGCGCCGCCCTTTCCACACGGAGGGCCAAGGCATGAACCCCGCCCAGCCCAAATCCGCCACGGACAGCCACACCACCCGGCAACTGTCCAGCGC
>NZ_JTKZ01000117.1:0-6397 GCF_000799035.1 Delftia sp. ZNC0008 | reverse complement strand
CCGCGTTCCAGGGGTCGTGAATTTGGGGTCATTTGAGATCCAACTGCGCCATGGCGGCGGCGCGTTCGAAGTTGGTTTCCAACTGGCGCTTGCCGGGCTGGTACTGGTTCGGCCAGTCCACATCGTGGGCGCCCAGGCGTGCGGCCTCGCGCAGCGTCCAGGCGGCATCGGCCAGGTGCGGACGCGCCAGCGCGCACAGGTCGGCCCGGCCCGAGGCGATGATGGCGTTGGCATGGTCGGCCTCGAAGATGGCGCCCACGGCAATGGTCGGTATGCCGGCCTCGTTGCGAACACGGTCAGCAAACGGCGTCTGGTACATGCGGCCGTACACCGGCTTCTGGTCGGGGCTGACCTGGCCCGAGGAGCAATCGATCATGTCGGCGCCCGCCGCCTTGAAGCGGCGTGCGATCTCCACCGCATCGTCGGGCGTGATGCCGCCCTCCACCCAGTCATGGGCCGAGATGCGCACCGACATGGGCCGGTCCTGCGGCCAGGCTGCGCGCACCGCCTCGAACACCTCCAGCGGAAAGCGCAGGCGGTTGTCCAGGCTGCCGCCATATTCGTCATCGCGCCGGTTGGTCAGCGGCGAGATGAAGCTGGACAGCAGATAGCCGTGGGCGCAGTGCAGCTCCAGCCAGTCAAAGCCCGCTGCCGCGGCGCGCCGCGTGGCGGCCACGAAGTCCTCGCGCACGCGATCCATGTCGGCGCGGGTCATGGCGGCGGGCACTTGCGAGAGTCCCTCGATATAGGGCAGGGCCGATGCCGACAGCAGCGGCCAGTTGCCCTGCTCCAGCGGATGGTCGATCTGCTGCCAGCCCAGTTGGGTGGAACCCTTGCGGCCCGCATGCCCCAGCTGCATACCAATGTGCGCCCCGCCCTGCGCGTGCACAAAATCAACGATGCGCCCAAAGGCCTGCGCCTGCTCGTCGTTCCACAGCCCGGGGCAGCCGGGCGTGATGCGCGCGTCGGGCGAGGTGCAGGTCATCTCCACCATCACCAGGCCCGCGCCGCCCATGGCGCGCGCGCCCAGGTGCACCAGGTGGAAGTCGCCAGGCACGCCGTCGGTGCAGGAATACATGGCCATGGGCGAGACCACGATGCGGTTCTTCAGCCGCAGGCCGCGCGCCTGGTAGGGCGTGAGCATGGGCATGGGCGGGCGGCGGCCTTCGGGCACGGTCTCGCCCGCATGCTCGGCAATCCAGCGCTCGAAGCCCTGCAGCCAGGCGGCATCGCGCAGGCGCAGGTTCTCGTGCGAGATGCGCTGCGAGCGCGTCAGCAGCGAATAGGCGAACTGCTCCGGCTCCAGGCCCGCATAGCGCTCCACGTTCTCGAACCATTCCGTGGAATTGCGCGCCGCGTTCTGGATCTTGAGCACCTCCACGCTGCGCACCTCCTCGTAGTGGCGCAGGCCGGCCTCGATGCCCCCCGCAGACCGCAGGCTGCGCGCCAGCTCGATCGCATCCTCCAGCGCCAGCTTGGTGCCCGAGCCAATCGAGAAATGCGCCGTGTGCGCCGCATCGCCCATCAGCACCACGGGCACGCTGCGCGGGCCGCGCAGCGTGTCCAGCGCATTCCAGTGCACCCAGGTATTGCAGATCACGCGCGGAAAGCGGATCCAGATGGCCGAGCCGCGCAGGTGCGTGGCATTGCTGACCAGGGCATGGCCGTCCAGCCAGGGGGCGAACAGTTTTTCGCAATAGGCAATGCCCTCTTCCTGGCTCATCTGCTCTATGCCGGCGGCCTGCCAGGTCTCCTCGGGCGTCTCCACGATGAAGGTGGACATGCCGTCTTCATAGCGGTAGGCATGGGCCTGGAACCAGCCGTGCTCGGTCTGCACGAAGGCGAAGGTGAAGGCATCGAACACCTTGGTCGTGCCCAGCCACACGAAGCGGCAGCGGCGCTGGTCGATATCGGGCCGAAAGGTATCGGCATAGCGCGTGCGCACCTGGCTGTTGATGCCGTCCGAGGCGATGACCAGGTCTGCGTCGTACTCGCGCGCCATCGCCTGGTCGTCCTGCACGAAGTTCTCGAACACCAGCTTCACGCCCACGTCCTCGCAGCGCGCCTGCAGGATGTTGAGCAGCTTCTTGCGGCCTATGCCGATGAAGCCATGGCCGCTGCTGCGCAGGCTTCGGCCCTTGAAGTGGATGTCGATATCGTCCCAGTGGTTGAAGGCGTCACCAATGGTGCGGGCCGACACCGGATCGGCCTCGCGCAGGTTGTCCATGGTGGCGTCCGAGAACACCACGCCCCAGCCAAAGGTGTCGTAGGGCCGGTTGCGCTCCACCACCGTGACCTCGTTGGCGGGGTCCTGCAGCTTCATCAGCAGGCCGAAGTACAGGCCGGCGGGACCTCCACCGATACAGACGATCTTCATACCGCAAACCCTTTTCTCGCAGGGCGGCAGGCGCCCCAGGTTCAGCAACAGTGCCCAATCACTTTAGGCCTGAATAGTTTAGGTTTGAAATATATGGACAAACCGCCACCACGGACATGGGGAGAACACGGATATGCCACCGGCTCCCGTTACGATGCCCGCTCACCAGGAGACACCCGCTTGGAAAAATACCGCTTCAATGTCTTTGGCCGCATCATCGCCATCGAACGGGCAGACGCCCACTGGCGCTGCTTCAACGTGGGCGCGGACGGCAAGCGTGCCCCTGCCCTGCTGGCCATCCCCGCCGACGTGACCCACGCCGAACTGGCCCAGTACCTGTACGACATCTATCACGAGAGCGCAGCCGCATCGGACCAGGACATCTTCGAGATCACCTGACACCCGGCCCGCAGCGCCCCCCGCATTCCCAACCCCCTCTATCCGCCAAGGAGCCCCTCTTGTCCCAGCCAACCGAAGTCCGCGAACTGAAGCCGGGCCTCACCCCCTTCCCCGCCGCCGCCGACATCTTTGTGGCCGACCAGCCCTGGCTGGCAGAGCACCTGCTGCCGTTGATCTCCATCGACCTGGGCCTGGTGCGGCCCGAACTGGCCGGCACCGTGGTCCACATGCTGTGCCCCGTCGAGCCCTTCGAGGGCTGCATAGGCGATGAGACCGAAGCCCACCACAACGCCTTCACCGCCCCCAACTGGTTTGCGCTGGAACTGACGCCCGACAACCGCTACCGCTTCCTGGGCAACGAAGGCTTCTTCCAGCGCGCGCCGCAGCATGGCGGCCAGTTCACCAAGGACGCCTACGCCTGCGAGCACACCGACGAAATGCTGGCCAGCCACGCCAAGGCCAGTGCCTACTACGCCCAGCATGGCCGACTGGCCAGCTACTCGCGCTACGGCAAGGGCGAGCCCGTGGAGCAGGACTACCTGGACAGCCTGGGCGGCGGCATCTGGTACGGCAACTGGACCAGCCACCCGCCCATTCCCCCGGCCTTCCAGCTGGACGAGGCGGAGAACGCCGGCATGGGCGATGAACTGGAAGACGACGGCATCCGCATCACGCGCGACGGCAAGCCCTTCTTCCACGTGGCCAACGTGGCCGGCTACAACTGGTGCGCCACGGGCGCGGACAGCATCCTGCTGTTCTACGAGCCGGAAAGCCGCACGGCGCTGTTCACCTTCGACTGGACCTGAGCCGGCCGAGCAGCGCCGCTCAGACGCGGCCCTGCTCGGGCGTGACGATCAGATGCGCCAGCAGCGGCCGGATGCGATCGTCCTGGTAGTAGCCGCCGTACTCCGTGTAGCGCAGAAAGGCGGCATTGCAATGGTGGCAGCGCCAGAGCGTGCAGCGGTTGTACGGGTGCCAGCCCAGGGCGATGGGAGCATCCGGCGACCACTGGTTCGTGCCCTGTGGGTGATATTCATCGAGCAGTTCCCGCGTCTCCGGCGTGTCCAGCGCACCAACCTGCTGCAGATGCGAAGTCTTGTCCGCACCCGACAAGGACTCCCAGCCCGGCCTCCACAGCACAGCGCAGTCCGCGCATCGCTGCTGCTCGGCCGCCGCCGCTGCGAAGGCTCTCAATTCGGGTTCGGGAAGGGGGGTTGAAGTTGTCATGGAACGGTGCCTTGGTTTTTATGGATTGTCTGGCAGGTTTTGGGGGCGGGCTACCAGTGGAAAACATCTTGTTGTTCCACGAACCTGGCAACGCTACGGTACTCTTTACCATCGACTGGACATCACGATCAGCCATGGTCTTTCCCCGGCTAGTCGTCTGGCATGCCCGTGTCAATCCAGCGGCTCGGGGCAGCCAGCGGCGTTGCTCCCCTCCAGACAATCGAACGCCCTTTCGGCACAGGCCTCCACTCTCGTCCATTCGCCAACTTGCATGTAGAAGCTTTCCGGCATGTCCGTGCCGTACGCCTCAAAGACGGCATTGATGGCATCCACCAACTGCCCCATCAGTGATGCCTCCTGCCCATCGAGAAGAATTTCACCGATCGCCATACGAGCATCACTGCCAAGATCCGTATCGTCAAAAATGAAATGTATGGCCAAATCAAGATGGTCGTATTGAACGTCTGCAGGAAAGTCCTGATTCACCCAGGCTTTCATCTGATACTTCAAATCCTTGAGTTTCCTCAAATATCCGAGCAATTCCATTCTCATTTCAGGATATTTCAAGCGAGGCATCTCAATATCTTCCTATCCTGTTACCCGCCGATTGTGAGTAGCCCTGGAGCTTGTTATGCATTTTATAAAATCAATAAGATTTTATCCCCTTTATTAACTAGATTAACAATTAAATTAATGACAGCATTAAGATGAAAGTAACTTATAATACCCCGTCGGCAGCACCTTCACGATCTCTCCTGTAGATTCCAAATAAATCAAGGCTGATTTAATTGCATCATCAGCATATTGGTTTTTGAAATTAAATCCAATCGATTCAAAATAGAAGAATAATCTATTTGCGCTAAAAAAATCTCCATTCGACAGGAAATAATCATTTATATCAATAACCGCACCTTCATGAGAGAACTCATAACCACATCCATGCTTTTTAAATTCCCACTTATTCATCTCCTCATCAAAAACAAATCCGCTGCGAGGAAGAAATTCTATATTTGATAGCTTCACAAGATCACTATGGGTTCTCATGAAAGAAAGATGTAGAATCTCCTGTTTTTCTACATATTTTTTTATGCCAAAAGCAATATTTTTGATAAGGGAATAATCTACCACAATCAATACCTTGTTCTATTTGAACGAGCAACGGCGGCGTCTTAAGCGTGCCCCCAGCAGCCGCATCGCCTTGTGGATGCCCTGCGGGTTGTATTACTGCAGCGCATTGCTCCAGGGATACAGCTTGGCTGGCCCTCGCCGGTCCGTCAGGGCTATTGGTGTGCCCGAGTGGCCGCAATGGCAGTGGTAGTGGTGGATAGCGCTGTTACCGGCCTGCTGAAATGTTATAGATCGACGTGCACACCCACCTTTGCATAGGTGCAATATCAAAAGTCTCGCTTAACTGCATGAGTGCATTAGCCAAGAAAAATCTATGCCACTTGGCACTAGTCTTTATCCCACGGAATATTAAATCATGGTAATATTTTATTTACCAAAACACCCATATTTACCCATCGAATTATTTATCACCATTTCTTCACCAGAAGAAATTATTTCTTTATTTTTTATAAAGAAATAAGTAAAAATTCCGTCATCCATTGATTCTTTATATTTCATATTATCTTTTATATTATTTGAATATTTCTTCAAATCCTCAATAATAAATAATTTGGGCGCATATGGCGGAAATATGCAAACAAAATCGTAATCTCTATTTATATAATAACTAAAATCATCTTTTTTAAAGAAATACCAACTCAATATTATTGAAATAATAATAATTGCTGTTAATTTAATTTTCATGGAATTTGCCAATCTTGGCTTGTGGTGAGCGCGCCAGAATCTTTATCTATAAACCATAGACTGCCATCATCAAGACTATCTTGGCATTTATTTTCACAGTCATTTTTTGTTTTTGAAGATAGCGAGCAATTTCTGCCTTTTTGATTGTTGTGCAAATCCATTATTTCCTCCTTTTTTGCTTGACCTGCTTTTGTTCCATACTCCTCGTGAGTATCGCCAACAGATTTCGCCTGGTCTACCCCCATCCTTAAGCTCATAATGCAAGACCAATAACAATGACGGAATGCATCGCCCTTTCCATTGTGCAACTCATTTCTTGGAAATTTTCTCTGAGCTGTAGACAGGGCATCTTTATTATCAGATCTTGTACTAAGAGCATCCCATGGCCCGATATTCCATATATGACTCAGCTCTTCCATCAAACCTAGTGGATCTATGCCTTTGTTTGGATTTTTGACATAAATATTCTTATTGACCCCACCTGCCAACCCAATCGGATCCTGATTCACATAACTCCCCACCACCGGATCGTAATACCGATGCCGGTTGTAATACAGCCCCGTTTCCCTGTCATGGTGCTGC
>NZ_JTKZ01000662.1:0-15011 GCF_000799035.1 Delftia sp. ZNC0008 | reverse complement strand
GCTGGCCGGCGCCATGACCCCTGAAAAGGACGCTGCCGCCAAGGAGGCCGAAGCCAAGGCCAAGGCCGCCGAAACCGAGGCAGCCGAGCTGCAGCGCAAGGCCGATGAAGCCAAGGCCAAGGCAGAAGCCGCCCGCGCCGCCGCCAAGTAAACCGCCTGCTCCTTGCAAAAGGCCGCGCCTGTCGCGGCCTTTCTGTTTTGTCCAGCGGCTGCTTCAACGGCCTTGCGCATGCTCTCCACGCAGCGTCAACACGGCGCTGGCGATGCTCGCAACGGCCTTGCCATCATCACGCTCGATTTCACAGCGGTAGTGGCTGATCGTGCGCCCACGGTGCTCGGCCCACGCCCGCGCGCACAGCCTGGAGCGCCAGACCGGGCGCAGGAAGGCCGCCTTCAGGTCGATGCTGGTGAAACTCTGGCCTGGCTCCATCAAAGTGGAATGCGCCGTGCCTATGGCAGCATCGGCCAGTTCGCACAGCATCCCGCCATGGACCGTGCCCTGCTGGTTGCCATGGCGCTGCGCATCGGCGTCGAACTCCACGACGGCCATGGCTTCGCCGACGGCCACTATGCGAAACCCCAGCATCTGCGAGATCGCGGTCGGATAGCGCATGTGCGTGGCCTCGTCTGCGGCAAGCCGCCCTTCGATCTGCCGCTGCAGATAGTCGAGCACGGGGAGATAAGTGCGGGGAAGATGCATGGATTTCCTGTCTGGAGCGGGAGGGCAAGGCCCGGGAATGCCCGTCTCGCCAGTGTGATGACCTAGACTGGAACAATCAAAAAATTGTCCTAACTACACTCCATGGCTGCCTCTCGCGTTGCTCTGCTGACTGAACGGCTGGCCGAAGACATCCGCGCCGGCCGGCTCGCTCCCGGCACGCTGATGCCCACGCACCGCGACCTCGCGGCCCGCCATGGCATGGCCGTGGCATCCGCCAGCAAGGTGTATGCGCGGCTGGCCTCCCTCGGCCTGGTCATCGGCGAAACCGGGCGCGGCACCTTTGTGCGGGATCGGCCGCAGCAGCGCGAATGGGATGGCAGCGACGAATCCCGCCTGAGTTCGGACACGGCCGACCTGTCCTTCAACCATCCCACCTGGCCGGGGCAGGCCGGGCTGTTGCGCTCCATGCTGCGCGAGCTGGCTGCTTCGGGCGACCTGGCTGCGCTCATGCACCAGCAGCCGCCCGGCGGCCGGCTGCACGAGCGGCGCATCGTGGCCGACTTCCTTGCCCGCGAACGCGGCCTGGCTGCCGAGCCGGAACGCATCTTCCTGGTCAACGGCGCGCAGCAAGGACTGGACATTGCCGTGCGTGCGCTGCTGCGGCCCGGCGATGCGGTGGCCGTGGACGCGCTGACCTACCCGGGCTTCAGGATGCTGGCCGAGCTCCAGGACCTGGACCTACAGCCGGTCCCTGCCCTTGACGAGGGTCCCGACCTCGATGCATTGGAGCGGCTGTGCGCACGCCGGCGCATACGCGCCATCCATGCCATGCCCACGCTGCACAACCCCCTGGGATGGGTGATGCCGCTGGCGCAGCGCCAGCGCCTGGTGGAGATCGCAAGGCGCCACGATTGCCTGCTGATCGAGGATGCTGCCTATGCCTTTCTGGCAGGCAAGGCGCCCGCAGCCCTCGCAACGCTGGCGCCAGAGCGCTGCATTCACGTCTCCAGCCTCTCGAAAAGCGTGGCCAGCGGGTTGCGCTTCGGCTTCATGGTGGTGCCCCAGGCATGGGCAGGCCGCGTCAAGGCCGTGGTGCGCGCCAGCCACTGGAGCATGCCGGGCCTGGTCACGGCCATGGCCACGCGCTGGATGGCCAGCGGCTCCGTGCGGCAGCAGGAACAACGCATGCGGCAGGAGGCACGGCGCCGGCAGGCGATTGCGCGCAAGGCGCTGGCAGGAATGCAGATGCTGGCCCACCCCTGCTCGCTCTTCCTCTGGCTGCGCCTGCCCGGGGAGCTGAGGATGGACCGGGTGGCCACGGCGCTGGCCCAGTGCGGCATCGCCGTATCGCAGGCCCACGCCTACGCAACGACACCCCATGCCCCGCATGCGCTGCGCCTGGGACTGGGTTCGGTGCCTCTGCCGCAACTGGAGGCCGTGCTCGTTCAGTTGCGGGATACCGTGGAAGGCTTTCCGCCCTGAGCCTGTGCCGGGCCAGGGCCCGGCTCAGGGGCCTTGCGCTTCAGCGCCGCCCGTCGCGCAGCGGCTGCAGCAGGTGCGACAGGCCGTTGTGGTCCAGCTCCTGCATCAGCGCCAGCAGTTGGCCCAGCTCTCCCTTGGGAAAGCCCTCGCGTGCGAACCAGTTCAGATAGTTGCCGGGAAGATCGGCGATCAGCCGGCCCTTGTACTTGCCATAGGGCATTTGCACCTGCACCAGCTTTTGCAGCATTTCGGAGTCCATGGCGGCGATGGTACGCGCTGCGCCATCGCAAGAATCCGCATAAAAAACCACAGCCTTATAACCAAATATCAAAAATGTTCAACGCGGCCCCTGGCGCAGCACTAGACTATGCGCCTGCCTGCCGCCAAGCCCGACGCGGAGCCGTTCTCCCGGGCCGGCGGCGTTTTATCGCAACCCGTTGAAGAAAGTCCTCCGGTCATGTTGAAGAAAGCCCTCTCCGCAATCGCGATTGCCACGCTGGCACTGACAGCCCAGGCCGCCGACGTGCTCAAGGTCGGTGCCACGGCCGTGCCGCATGCAGAAATCCTCAATCACATCAAGCCCGCGCTGAAGGCCCAGGGCATCGATCTGCAGATCAAGGAATTCAGCGACTACGTGCAGCCCAATGCGGCCGTCGAGGACAAGCAGCTGGACGTGAACTTCTTCCAGCACCAGCCCTACCTGGACAGCTACAACAAGGACCGCAAGACCTCGCTGGTGGCCGTGCCCAATGGCAAGGTCCATGTGGAGCCCTTCGGCGGCTACTCGCAGAAGATCAAGAACGTCAAGGATCTGAAGGACGGCGCCACCATTGCCATCCCCAACGACCCCTCCAACGGCGGCCGCGCCCTGATCCTGCTGGCCAAGCAGGGCCTGATCGAGCTCAAGGACCCCAAGAGCCTGACGCCCACGCCGCTGGATGTGGCCAAGAACCCCAAGAAGCTCAAGTTCAAGGAACTCGAAGCCCCGCTGCTGCCGCGCGCACTGGGCGATGTGGACCTGGCGCTGATCAACACCAACTACGCCATCGAGGCCAAGCTCAATCCCACCAAGGATGCGCTGTTCATCGAAGGTGCCGACTCGCCCTACACCAACATCGTGGTGTCGCGCCAGGACCGCGCCAACGATCCCAACATCGCCAAGCTGATGAACGCACTGCACACGCCTGATGTGAAGAAGTTCATCGTCGAGAAGTACAAGGGCGCCGTCGTTCCCGCGTTCTGAATGCGAGGTGGCCGCAGCCTTGCCGGCTGCGACCGCCGCGAAAAAAAAGCGCTGCCGGGGCAGCGCTTTTTTTGTGGCTGGCATTCCCTGCCTCAGCCTGCGGAGGCCACCTCCGCCGGCGCCTTGGCCGCAGCAGCCGGCCGCGTGATGGCGCTGCCCATGGCCGCGCCCATGATGCAGGCAATGGCCAGCCACTGCGTTCCCACCAGTTGCTCATGCAGCAGCAGCATGCCCATGAGGGCGGCTATCGCGGGCTCAGTTGCAAGCGCGATGCCGAAGGTGGCGGGCGGCAGGCGGCGCAGGGCCATCATCTCCAGCGTGTAGGGCAAGGCGCTGGAGATGGCCGCAACCATCAACCCGAAAAGAAGTATGGATGGCTGCAGCAGCTTGGCCCCCGCCTCGGCCACGCCGAAGGGCACCACCACCATGGCAGCGAACACCAGGCCCAGCGACACGGCCTGGCCGCTGGGAATGCTGCCCAGCCGCTGGCCCAGCAGGATGTACAGCGCCCAGCAGATGGCAGCGCCCACGGCGCAGGCAATGCCCACGGGCTCCAGCACCAATCCGCCCGCGCCGGCGCCCCCTATCGGCAAAATCAGGGCCAGCCCCGCCACGGCCAGCGCCAGCCAGACAAAGTCCACCGGCCGGCGCGAGTGGTAGATGGCCACGGCCAGCGGACCGGAGAATTCGATGGCCACGGCCAGGCCAAAGGGAATGGTGCGCAGCGCCATGTAGAACAGCAGGTTCATGGCGCCCAGCGCCACGCCGAAACGCAGCAGCGCCCAGGCCTGGGGGCGGGCCAGCGTCCAGCGCCAGGGCCGCCAGATGGCCACCAGGATCAGCGCGGCAAAGCCCACGCGCAATGCCGAAGTGCCCTGGGCGCCCAGCACCGGAAAAAGCTGCTTGGCCAGTGAAGTGCCCACGCCCAGTGCCGTGACCGAGCCCAGCACGGCCAGCAGGGGCCAGGCGCGGTTCCATGTGGTGTTTGTTGTCATGGCCCGTACGATATTGCAGGCCAGCGTTGCAAAAGGCTCGTTTTGGGGCCTCTTCGCGCAATATTCGCTCTTTCCGACCGCCCCGCACCCGTTTTCCGCCCCTCCCCCATGCCCGCCATCGCACTCGATACTTTTGACCGCGCCATCCTCGACGTGCTCCAGCGCGACAACCTCACGCCGCAGCGCCTCATTGCCGAGCAGGTACACCTTTCGGCACCGGCCGTGCAGCGGCGCATACGGCGCCTGCAGGAGCTGGGTGTGATCACGGCCAACGTGGCCGTGATCGATCCCGTGCGCACGGGGCGCCCGCTCACCGTGCTCATCAACGTGCAGCTGGCCAACGAGCGCCCGGACCTGTCCCTGGCCTTTCGCGCGCGCGTGGCGCGCGAGCCCGCCGTGCAGCAGTGCTACTACGTGACCGGGGAAGCCGACTATTCATTGATCGTCACGGCTGCCGATATGCAGGAGTACCAGGCGCTGGCGGCGCGGCTGTTCTCCGGAGACGACAACATCCGGCGCTACACCACCTCGATCGCTCTGGAACGCATCAAGACCGGGCTGCAGTTGCCGATGGCAGAACACAAGCCCGACAATGAAACAAGTTGACACAACCTAGACATACACCAGGAGACTGCTTTGAGCGCACCTTCACCGGACAGCATGGCCCGCCTCGTCGCCACACGCACCCTCGACAAGTACGAGCGTGACTACTATCCCAAGCGCGAGCGCATCACCATTTCCTTCAGGGGCGACCTGGCCGAGCAATACAACTACGACAAGATCCAGCCCTTGTCCGAGGCCCAGCGCCATGGCCACAAGGTCGTCATCGAGGCGACCAGCCAGAAGACCGGCGCCACGGGCCACTACTGCATCGAATGCAACAGCTGGAACCTCATCGAGGCCGTGGGCACCTGGGCGCCCGGCGAACAAGCCCCGGCCGCAGACTGATCTGCGCCGTCAGCCAACTGCCGGTGCCAACGCGCTGCCAGCCACCCACCAGGCCAGCGCCAGCATCATCACGCCCGTGAGGCCATCGAGAATGCGCCAGGCCTGCGGCTTCTCGAACAGGCGCTTCATGCGGCGGCCCGCAAAGGCCAGCGCCACGAACCACGACAGGCTGGCCGATGCGGCGCCCACCACATAGACCCACTTGAGCACGCCTTCCTGGCGCGCGCCGATGGAGCCCATGAGCAGCACCGTGTCCAGATAGACATGGGGGTTGAACAGGGTGATCACGGCCAGCGTGGAGACCACGCCCAGCAGGCCACGCGGGGCCAGTTGCCCGCCCGATGCCGCCAGTTGCGCATCGGGCGCCATGGCCATGCGCCACAGCGCGATCAGCCCATAGGCCAGCAGGAACAGGGCGCCGCCCAGCGTCAGGTAGCGGGCCAGGTCGGGGTTGTCGCCCAGCAGCCGGGCCATGCCCGCCACGCCCAGGCCGATGAGCACCACGTCGCTGACCACGCACCATGCCACGCAGGCGCGTACATGCTGGCCGTGCACGGCCTGGCGCAGCACATACAGGTTCTGGGCTCCGATGGAGACGATGAGCGACAGGCAGACCGTAAAGCCCGCCAGCCAGGAAGAAGAAACATTTGCAGTCCACATGGGCAGGGATTGTCTGGCTCGCAAATGGTTAAGTAAAATTACATTTACTCAATCAAATGAAGAATATCTAAATGCTCGACTACGCCGGACTCGAAGCCCTGGCAGCCGTGGTGCGCGAAGGCAGCTTCGAACGCGCGGCGCGCAAGCTGCACGTCACGCCCTCGGCCGTCTCCCAGCGCATCAAGCTGCTGGAAGAGCGCGTGGGCCAGGTGCTGGTGCTGCGCGGCCAGCCCTGTTCAGGCACGGAGGCAGGCCGCCGCCTGTGCCTGCATGTGGAGCAGGTCGCCCTGCTGGAAAACGACCTGCGCCGCAAGAACCCCGAACTGGTGCCCGAGGGCCAGACGGCCCTGCCCACGCTCAAGCTGGCCGTCAATGCCGACTCGCTGTCCACCTGGTTCATGGACGCCATGTCCGCCTTCACGCGCGACGGCAACGAGCTGCTGGACATCAGCATCGACGACCAGGACCACACGGCCAAGCGCATCCGCGAGGGCGAGGTGCTGGCCGCCGTCACGGCCACGTCCTCGGCCATTCCGGGCTGCAACACCTGGCCGCTGGGACGCATGCGCTACGTGGCGGCCGCCAGTCCCGATTTCATCCGCCGCTACCTCAAGGACGGCATCACGCCCGAGGCCATGGCACGCACGCCCATGATGAGCTATGGCCGCAAGGACAGCCTGCAGGACCAGTGGCTGCAGCGCCTGGGCGCGGAAGGCCGGCGCAGCACGCCGCGCCACTTTCTGCCGTCCAACCAGGGCTATACGCGGGCCTGCGAGCTGGGCATGGGCTGGGGCATGCACCCGCCGCTGATGATCGGCGCGCAACTGGCCGAAGGCAGCCTGGTGGAGCTGCTGCCCGGCAACGATCTGGACATTCCCATGTACTGGGCCCATGCGCGCAATGCGCAGGCCAGCCTGCAGCGGCTGACGGACTGCGTGATCCAGGCGGCAGCCGCCTGTCTTGACCCGATGGAGTGAGGGGGCCATTGACGGCCCCTCTTTCCCCGCCTCGCCCACTCCGTCGAATCCACATCCCCGGCCAATGCGTTTTTGCCGGCCCGGGATCATCGCAATACCGGAAACAAACAGGTCTTCCATTCATTGAATCCGCTGAAATACAGGCGTCAGAAGATAATCCCGCGCACGCCAGGAAAATGCAAACAGGAACAATCCTAGAAATCAAATAGGAGCATTCCCATAAGGCAGATACAAGCGTCCCGGGGGGCAAAAAGAAGGACTCAGATTTTCTGAAAAGCCTTGACATCATTTGCAGTGAGCCTAGAGAATTCGCGGGCCTCAAGGCAATTTCATAAAGCTGCCACTCTTTTTGAAAATCACGCAGGCAATAGACGCGCCTCGAAACACTTGCCATATCCAGGAAATCGGCATCTCCGGCAATGCCTCCATTGCCGGATATTCAGGATTCGCCTATGACCACCACAGGAATACACAGGAACGAATACACGGGACAGGCAATGCAGGAGTACTCCTTCGCTTTTCATTTGCGCATTCCATTCATTGCGCATGCGGCATGCCAGCGGCGCCGCGAAGCCGGCGGCATGCCTGCGCCGCCCGCAGGGCGCCACCAGGGCTTCACCCTGGTGGAGATCATGGTGACCCTGGCTGTGGTGGTCATCCTGCTGGCCATTGCCGCCCCCAACATGAACGACATGGTGCAGACCAGCCAGCAGGAGTCCGCACTGATGCGCCTGTCCGCGGCCCTGCGCATGGCCCAGCACGAGGCGGGACGACGCAACCAGCGCATCACCATCTGCCCTGCCAGCGCGGACCGCAAGGCCTGCAGCGACACCGCCATCGGCAGTGGTCCCTATCAGGGGCTCCAGGATTGGTCCGGCGAGCTGATCGCCTTCAGCGACGGCAGCACCCCCCGCGTGATCGACGAGGACGACCAGGTCCTCAGGGTGTTTCCCAGCGTGCGCAGCGTGGATCTCTTCGCCTGGTATCCGACGGGCGGCCAGGGCATGAAATCGGCGGGCCACGCCGTACACGCGCTTCCGGACGGGCAGATCTGCTGGCCCACGGCCCGCCGGGGCGCACCGGGCGCCGAGCAGGTCCACCGCGTGGCCTACCCCTGCAACCCCGACGTGACCTTCACGGCCTGCCCGAGTCGCGCCCGGCACCTGCCCGCCCGCCATATCGCCATGTATGCCGGTGGCCTGCAGGACCTGGCACCGCGCGACCCGTTGCCCCGCGCCTCTGGCAGCAGCAAGCCGCAAGCCGTGGACTGCGCCGGCGCCGCTTCCGGCCTCTGAACACAAGCGAGGACTTCGCATGGACAGGAAGGATCCACACCCCGCTCCCACCCCCTCCGCAGCTGCCGCATCGCAGGCAGGCTTCACGCTGGTGGAGGTCATGGTCACCCTGGTGGTCATTTCCGCCGGCCTGCTGGGCACCCTCAAGGGGCTCTATCAGAACCTGGGCGACCTCAATGCCTCCTACCAGCGCACGGCGGCCGTGCAAAAGGCCGCCGAGATGGTGGAACGCCTGCGCGCCAACCGCCGGGGCGCACTGGCAGGCGACTTCGACGGCGGTGGCGGCACCGCGCCCAGATCCTGCAGCGACCCTGGCGAAGGCGGCGACGACAAGGCCCATGCCCAGTACAGGCTGTGCCTGTGGCAAAGGGACCTGGGCAACGCCCTGGCCCAGGGCCAGGGCAGCGTCAAGACGGCCCAAGGCAAGACCCTCATCACCGTGACCTGGAGCCATTCCCGCAGCGGGGATGGAAACCCCGAAGAACACAGCATCGAGGTCATCCCATGAGAGATCGGCTGGCATCCCGTGGCCCGCAGCAAGGCCCGCAACAGGGCCTGACCCTGGTGGAACTCATGGTGGCGGTGGTCATCGCCCTGTTTCTCCTGGCCGCCTTGGTGGGACTGTATGTGAACGCAAGAGGCCTGCTGCGCCATGAAAATGCACTGGCGCGCATGCAAAGCGATGCACGCCTGAGCTTTGGCGTTATGGGCCAGGCGGTGCGCAATGCGGGCTTCACGGGCTGCAGCACGGCCCTGACCAAGGTTCCCCCCTTCATCGCCGAGCCCGAAAGGCTCGGGCCCCACTGGAACCTGCTGGACCCCATAGGCATCCGGCGCGGACAGGCACAGGATGCCTGGACCAGTTTCGCGGAAGATGTCCCCGCCCAGGCCAGCGCCCGGTCGGACGTGCTCAGGACAGCGGGCACGGGCACGCACAAGAGCAGCCAGCAACTGAGCGACAACGATGTGGTCGTCGCGACCGATTGCTCGCAGACCTACATTTCCCGCCGGGCGCTCCTGGATACCTGCATCCAGCCCCCGCCCGGATCGGGAATTTCCGGTTTCTCCCCGGACCGGGGCGCCTGCGGCCTGACGCTCCTCAAGCGCGACGCACGCGTGCTGCCCGCAGTCAATGACCTGTTCTTCATCGGGCGGCTCAAGAACGGCAGCGCCACCGGCCTCATCCACTGCTCCAGCAGCCAGATCGATCCCATGTCCGGGCAAGGCAAAGCCAACGACCTGAGCTGCCGCATGCTGGCCGAAGGGGCCGTGGATCTCAAGATCGAGTCCATACACGGCCAGCCCTCGGCCGCCGTGCAGCAAGAGGCGCCGGGCAACAGCGTATGGAACAACACCGGCTCCGGCCTGGCCGGCAGAGCGACGACGCCGGGTCCGACTCCGCCACCACCGCCTCCTGCCGTGCGCGCCGTGGAAGTGCGCCTTCTCATGGCCTCCGCGCCTGGCATGGGTGCGCTGCTGCACGCACCCCAGAGCTACACCTTCTATCGCGACAGCAACGGCGCCCCCCGGCGCGCCACCGCCGCCGACCGGCGGCTGTACCGTGAATTCAGCGCGGTCTTCACGCTGCGAAACCGGGTGGAATGAGCATGGCAAGGACACGGAAACAAATACGGACACAGGGCGGCCTAGCGCTCATCACCACCATGATCATCATGATGGCCCTGGTGATGCTGTCGCTGGCCGCCATGAACATGGGCCTGCTGCAGGGCCGGTCCACGGGCAACCGCAACGACTGGCACATCGCCTTCCAGGCCGCCGAGGCCGCGCTGCGCGACGGGGAGCAGGACATCACCACCCGCAACCCGGCCCTGGAGGCCTTTGACGATGCCTGCACAGCGGGCCTGTGCCTGCCCAGGGAAGACGGCAGCTCGTGGTCCGTGGCGCTCATTGCCCAGGACACGCTGGGCGTGGCGCTGGGCACGCACACCGGGCAGACCGCCCCCGGCCCCCAGGGAGCCCCGACACCGCGCTACCTCATCGAGCGGCTGGAGACCCCTGCGCAAAGCGTGGTGGTGCAGGGCTATGGCGCCGACCAGGGCCGCCCTCCCGTCTTTCGCGTGACGGCCATCGGCATGGGAGCGGCCCGGCGCGCCGATGGCAGTCCGGCCTCGCGGGTGGTGCTGCAAAGCATGTACATCAATTGAAGGAAAGACCATGCGCAAACTCCCTCTGCAAAAGCCAGCCCAGCACCCCCTCTTGCCGGCGGCAGTGGCGATGCTGCTGCTCGCCTGCATGGCCGGCCCCCGCGCGCAGCAACCGGCGCGCCCCGTGCCCCTGAACATCTCACAGGTGCCCCTGATGGCCACGCAGAACGCCACGCCCAACGTGCTGCTCATCATGGACAACTCCAACAGCATGGACGAGGCACCCAACGGCTGGGCCGTGGGCAGCGCCAGTGCGAACAGCAAGTCCGAAATCGCCCGCACCGCGGCCCGCACCATCATTGAACGCCACCAGGGGCGCATGAACTTGGGCCTGATGGCCTACCAGCAGAACGACCACGTTGACATCACCAGCCTGGGCAACTCGCTGTACGACGTCAGCTACAACCCCAGGCACTGGAACCGGGACTGGGAAGGCCCGCGCGCCAGCCCCGACAACAAGCGCTTCCGCCTCCCCAACCCCAACGACCCTGGGCGCTTCATCCACTTCAACGTGGCCTTGCCGATGTACGGCCTCGGCAACACGGCCGCCCACTGCTTTTCCGCCACAGCCAACGCCGCGGCCACGCCCGCCAATCCCGACGGCTTCCGCACAACCGAGACACCCGATGGCCCCTGGGACCGCTATGCCTGCTTCCGCAGCAAGATAGGTACCGACAACACCGTCATTGCGGGCTATGACGACTTCTGGTTCGAGGGACCTTTCGAGGCCACCGACTCCGACTTCGCCCAGGGCATCTTCGACTTCGGCAGGCAGATATTCCTCACGCCCATAGGCTTGGCCTGGTTCAGCAACGGGTGGCGCAACAATGACGGTTCCCGCCGCTTTCCAGGCCGCGGCTTCCTGCACCAGCCCATCCGGCCGCTGGACGGCGCCCACAGGGCCGCGCTGGATCGCAAGCTGGCCACCTCGCAGTTTGAGGTCAACGGGCCGACCAATCCCGCCCTGCCCCTGCAGAACGCGGGCAGTACGCCGCTGGAGGGCACGCTGCTGACGGCGTTCGACTACTTCCAGGGCGAGGGGGGCAGTTGGCGCGATGCGGCAGAAGGCTATGTGCCCGCCTGCTATCCGCTGCCCCAGTCCTGCGGCCGCAACTTTGTGGTGCTGCTCACCGACGGCCTGCCCTCGACCCGGCCCGACGGCACCATCATCCAGGACATGGCGGCCGGCCTGCGCCAGACGGCAGAGGCCGCGCGGCGCCTCAGGCAAGAGGCCAACGTGGAGACCTTCGTCATCGGATTCGCCCTGCCTTTCGGCACCAATCCCGAGCAATTGAACGAGGTGGCCGCCGCCGGGGGCACGGAGCGCGCCTTCGCGGCCAACGACCCCGCGACCCTCGATACCGCCCTGCAGGCGATCTTCGCCGACATCGCCGCCCGCTCCTCCAGCACGGCCGCCGTGGCGGCCAACTCCACCAACGTGTCCAGCAGCACCAGGATCTACCAGGCCCGCTTCGACCCCCGCGACTGGAGCGGCACGCTGTCGGCGCACCGCATCGGAGGCAGCACGGTGACCGAACAGGCGCAGTGGGAAGCCCGCATTCCTGGGGCGCGCACCATCCTCAGCTACCGACCCGATACGCGCAAAGGCGTGGCCTTTGCCTGGGATGCGCTGAACCCTGAGCAGCAGGGCCAGATCGGATCGCGCGACGTGCTGGCCTACCTGCGGGGCAGCCAGGCGCAGGAAGCGCCCCGTGGACCCCTGCGCAGGCGCACCAGCCTGCTGGGCGACATCGTCAACTCGGCCCCGGTGTATGTGGGCGCGCCCGAGATGCCCTACTCCGAGGCCTCCTACCGCGAGTTCCGCAAGGCACGGGCCAACCGCCGCAAAATGGTCTACGTGGGAGCCAACGACGGCATGCTGCATGCCTTCGACGCGGACACGGGCCAGGAGCGCTTCGCCTATGTCCCCTCGACCGTGATCCCCCAACTGCGCCAGCTGTCCGAGCCGGGCTACCGCCACCGCTTCTACGTGGACGGCTCGCCCATGGTGGCCGATGCCTTCATCGGCGGCCGGTGGCGGACCATCCTCGTGGGGGGACTGGGCGCAGGCGGCCAGGGCGTGTACGCGCTGGACATCACCGACCCCGATGCGATCACCGAAGCCACCGCTGCGAACACCGTGCTGTGGGAGTTCGGCGACCGCGACCGGCGCGCACCGGGCAGCAACCTGGCCGCCGGTTTCGATGGAGACATGGGCTACAGCTTCGCACAGCCTTCCATCGCCAGGACCCGGGCAGGCTGGATGGCCCTGTTCGGCAACGGCTACAACAATGTGGAGGCGGACGGCGCGGCCAGCACCAGCGGCAATGCCGTGCTGTACGCCCTCAACCTGGAGACCGGCGCGCTGCACAGTAAATGGGACACTCGCCGAGGCGTGCAAGACAGCCAGCGCAGGTGGCCCAATGGCCTGAGCACGCCGGCCGCCGTGGACCTGGACGACGACGGGCTGGTGGACCGCGTCTATGCGGGAGACCTGCAGGGCAACATGTGGCGCTTCGACCTCATGGCCGCGAGCGGGGACGGGGGCGGGATCGTGCCGTCGGTCAACGGCACTCCTGCACCGATGACCACCCCCTGGGGCGGCAGCTTCCACGGGCAGCCCATCACCACGCGGCCTGAGGCCAAGATCAGCCACGGCACGCTGCAATCCCACGTGCAGCTGCTGTACGGCACGGGCAAGAGCTTCGAGGTCGGCGACCATGACGCTGCGGCCCCGGCCTCCGCATCCCAGTACTTCTTCAGCCTGCTGGACGAAGGCACCGGGGGCTCCTCCGCAAGCCACAGCGTGCTGAAGGTCACCAGTGTCGACGCCGGCGCTGCCAACGGCGATGGCCGCACCACGCAGATGTCCCTGCGGCTGATCTCCGACGGCCGCCCCGGCAACAGGAACTGGCTCATGCCGCTGGCCGACGCGGGCGAGCGCTTGATCACCCATCCCATGCTGCGCCGCGACCGCATCATCTTCACCACGGCCGTGCCCAGCACGCAGATGTGTACGGCAGGCGGCCATAGCTGGCTGATGGAACTCTCGCTGGACGGCCAGGGCGCGGAGAAGTATGCCGACGGCCTGTTCGACATCAACGGCGACGGTACGGTGGACGGCAGCGACCGCTACGGCGACAACGACCGCGCCACCGGGGGCACGCGGCTGGACGGCATCAGCTCGCAGCCCGCCATCCTGAGCAACGGCAAGCAGGAAACCAAGGTCATGAACAGCACCGCTGGCCTGCAGTCGCTGGCCGAAAGCAAGGGATCACTGAGCAACAGGCGCATCTCCTGGCGCGAGGACACACCGGCCGACATCCATCCGCTGGGCCTGGACTGAGCATGAGAAGGCAGAACAACCCGTTCCCGACACCCGACCGCCGCCGCCGGGTGGCACGCGGCTTCACCCTGATCGAGCTGATGGTGGTGGTGGCCGTGATCGGCATCCTGTCGGCCATCGCCTATCCCAGCTATGCCGAATACCTGCGCAAGTCCCGCCGCACCGATGGCAGGCGCGCCTTGCTGGAGGCCGCAGGCGCCATGGAGAAGTACTTTTCCGCCAACCTGACCTACGAGGGTGCGACGCTGGGGGGCACCGGCGTCTATGCCAGCCGATCTCCCGACGGTTTCTACGAACTGTCGCTGAGTCCTGACCCCGCCGCATCGAGCTACACCCTCATTGCCTCACCGCTGCGAAGCCAGCTCAGCGACAAATGCCATACCTTCACCTACGACCACCTGGGCGTGGGTGGGGTCCGCAATGGCACCCTGCCTGCACGCGATTGCTGGTAGCAGCTGCGCAGCGTGGCCCGGCAGCCGCGCTCAGGGTTCGCTGCCCCGCCCAGGGCTGGGGGCCGGCGCCCCGGGTCCGGCAGGTTCCGGCCGCTGTATGGTGCGCACGGCCGCGCGCACGCGGGTCAGGGTGTGGAAGTCCAGCAGGCTGGTGGCCATGATGGTTTCCCAGAGAAAGCAGGCCAGGGCCGAGAGAAACATCAGCACGCCGAACAGAAAGCCCAGCACCGCATAGCCATGGCCGTTGATGCCGTAGGCCTCGCCCAGGAACAGCAGGGCAATGGTCAGGCCGATGCAAAAGCCGCAGACGGTCAGCAGCCCTATGCAGACATTGGCCAGCCGGCCGCGCTTGCGCAGAAAGTGCAGCTCGGTCAGGCTGCGCGCGATGAATTCCTCCTCCTGCGGCGTGCGCAGCAGTTCCTCCAGCTTGCGCGCGCGGTCGATGATGCGGGCCAGCCGCCCGGCAACGGCGCCTATCATGCCGGCCACGGCCGTCAGGAAGAACACCGGCGCCAGCGCCAGCTGGATGCTGTGGGTGACGGTATCGGCGTCTAGCGACCAATTGATCATGCGGTCCTCTGCGTGCTTTCTGTTGTCTGGTGCGGCCATGCTGCCGTGTTTTCGCGCGGACAGTATTGTGGCCGCAACCGGGGCCGCAAGAAGCCATGCCGCCCGCTTTCAGCGCGCCGGGGGTGCCGGCAGAACCTGCGCGCACAGCGAAAGCATCTGGTCCAGCAGGGCGGGCGCCCGGTCGCGGCGGCGGACCACGCCCAGCGGCGCCACGCGG
>NZ_JTKZ01000430.1:0-6305 GCF_000799035.1 Delftia sp. ZNC0008 | reverse complement strand
GCGGCCGCGTCGGCGCCGCCGCCGGGCGCATAGGGCACGACCAGGGTGATGGGACGCTCGGGAAAGGCGGCCTGGGCCACGGCGGCGGCCAGGGCGCAGGCCGCGATCAGGGTTCTGGCAAGGAATTTCATGGCTTGTCTCCAGATTTTTTAGAGGGGGCGGCGGCCGAATCAATCCGCCTTCAGGTTCAGTTCGCGGGCGATCTGCGCATAGGAGGCCGCTTCGCTGGCCACGCGCTGCGCGAAGGCGCTGCCGCAGCTCGACTCGGCATCCATGCCCAGGCCGTGCAGCTTGTCCGCGGCCGATGCACTCTTGGCAAACTCCACGGCCACGCGCTCCAGCGCCTGGGCCGCGCCGTCGGGAATGCCGGCCGGCGCGAGCACGCCGTACCAGACATCGGCCGAGTAGTCGCCGCCACCCGCTTCGGCAAAGGTGGGCACCTGGGGCAGCAGGGACGCGCGTCTGGGCGAAGCCACGGCCAGCGCCGTGAGCTTGCCGCTGCGCACCTGGGGCAGCACCGAGCCCAGCGTGGCGAAGGAGCTGTCGAGCTGGCCGCCCATGAGATCCGTGACCACGGGCGCCGCGCCCTTGTAGGGCACGTGGTTGAGCTTCAGGCCCTTGGCCCGCGCAAACATCTCGGTGGCGAAATGGCCCGAACTGCCCATGCCCGCCGTGCCGGCCGTGACGCTGCCGGGCCGGCTGCGTGCCTGGTCCATGTACTCCTGCAGGTTGCGCGCCGGCATGCCCGGCCCCACGACCAGCACCGTGGGGCTGCTGGCCACCGTGCACAGCGGCCGGAACGAGCGCACCACGTCGAACTTCACGCGGCCCTGGTACAGCGCCGGGATCATGCTGTGGTTGGTGGCGCCGAACAGCAGCGTATAGCCATCGGCCGGCGCGCCAGCCACGGCCTGCGCGGCCAGTATGGTGTTGGCCCCGGGCTTGTTGTCCACCACGAAGGGCTGGCCCAGCGCCTTGCCCGCATGGTCGGCAAAGGCGCGCGCCACCACGTCGGTGGGGCCGCCCGCCGCAAAGCCCACGACCAGCCGCACGGGCTTGGCCGGATAGTCCTTCTGCGCCAGCGCGGGCTGGGCGCCCAGCACGGCCAGCCCCACGGCGGCCAGCAGGCCGCCGCGCAAGGCCAGGCGGCGGACCTCTTGGAAATTCCTCGACATCGCTTGTCTCCTCAAATCACATGCATGCACATGCATGGGCCAAGGGCGCGCACGGCGCCCCTGCCCTGGCTCAGGCGCCGGCCGCCGCAGGCACGCGGGCCAGCACCTCCAGCACATTGCGGGCCGCGCCCACGCCCATGTTCACGTAGGCATCGCCGGTCACGCCGCCGATATGGGGGCTGAGCACGAAGTTCCTTTCGCCCTGGAACGGGTGGCCGGCCACCATGGGCTCCACCGCAAAGCTGTCCAGCCCTGCGGCCGCCACCTGGCCCGAGCGCACGGCGGCCAGCAGCGCGGCCTCGTCGATCAGGCCGCCGCGTGCGGTGTTGACCACGATCACGCCGCGCCTGCAGGCCGCCAGCGTGGAGGCGCCGAGCATGCCCCGGTTTTCCTCGGTCAGCGGGCAGTGCAGCGAAATCGCGTCGGACTCGCGCCAGATGGTTTCCAGGTCCACGGGCTGCACGTAGGCGGGCAGGTTCTTTGCGAAGGGATCGAAGCCGATCACGCGCATGCCCAGCGCATCGGCCATGCGCGCAAAGCGCAGGCCGATGGCGCCCAGCCCCACCAGGCCCACGGTGCGCCCGCCCAGCTCCAGGCTCTTGTGCGTGGCCTTGTCCCAGTGGCCTGCGTGCATGCGGGCGTCCAGCGCCACCACCGACTTGGCGCAGGCCAGCAGCAGCGCGAGTGCCTGCTCGGCCACGGCCGCCGCATTGGCGCCCGCGGCGGCCACCACGGCAATGCCGCGTTCGGCGGCGGCCGCCTTGTCGATGGTGTCCGTGCCGCTGCCGTGCTTGGAGATCACGCGCAGCGAGGGCGCCGCGTCCATCACGGCCGCGCCCACCTTGCCGTAGCGCACGATGATGGCCACGGGATCATGGTCGCGGCACAGCGCGACCAGGTCCTCTTCGGTGGGCGTCTTGCCCGCATAGACGATGTCGTGCCGGGCCAGCAGGTCCAGGGCCTGTGGCGCCAGATCGGCGCCGGTGACGATGACGGTGCTCACAGCGATTCCCCTTCCTTGAGCACGCCGGCCGCGCGCAGGGCCGCGGGCAGCCACTTCGATGCCGTGTCGCCGCGCGCAATGGCCTCGATGCGGGCGGCCTCGTCGGCCACCTTCTTCACGGCCAGCTCCAGCATGGCGGGTGCCTTGGCGCGCTCGATGACGACCACGCCATCGGCATCGCCCACCACCAGGTCGCCCGGGTGAACCGTCGTGCCACCAGCGCAGATGGCGTGGTTGATGCGGCCCGGTACGAACTTGGTAGGGCCTGCGGGATTGAAGCCTGCGCTGAACACGGGGAAGTCCAGCTCCAGCAGCTCCAGCCGGTCGCGGATGGCGCCGTCCACGATGACGCCGGCCAGGCCCAGCTTCTTGCAGGCGCTGAGCATCAGCGTGCCCATCAGCGCGGCGGTCTGGTCGCCCTTGCCGTCGATGACCAGCACGTCGCCGGGCCGGGCCAGCGCGATGGCGGCGTGGATCATGAGGTTGTCGCCGGGACGCACCTCGACGGTGAAGGCCGGGCCGGCCACTTTCATGCCCTGGTGCACGGGCGCCACGCGCGAATGCATGGTGCCGCGGCGGCCCGCCACGTCGGCCAGGATGGCGGCCTGAAAGCCGGCTGCGCGCTGCACGACTTGGGCGTCCACGCGCTCTATGTCACGGATGATTTCTGGGAGTTGGCTCATGATGGTCCAGCGAGATGAGGTGAAGGAAAACAGGAAGATGCAAGCGCGTCAGTCGGCCTTGATGCCGGCCTCGCGGATGAGTTGGGCCCACTTGGCGGAGTCGGATTTCTGCAGCTCGCCCAATTGCCGGGACGTGCCGCCGACCATGCCGGCCTCGGCCATGGTGAGCACGTCAGGCAGGGCCTTCAGGCGCGCCGCCGAGGTCACGGCCAGCGCGGGCGTGTCGCCCTTGTAGGGCACATGGATGAAGCGCACGCCGCCCTGCCTTTGCAGCAGCTCGCCCTGCATCTGCAAGACGGTTCCGCTGCCGCCCGAGGCAAAGGCCAAACGGACGGGCACGGCAAGGCTGTCGCAGTCCATGGCGAGATCTCGATGGAGGAAAGGAAGGGAGGTGGGAGCGAGAAGGAAGCGAAAGGGCTGGCGCCCCTGCCCCGGGCTCAGTCCAGGCTGGCGCCCGAGTCCTTGACGATGCGTGCCCAGCGCGGCACCTCGGCGCGCAGCAGCGCGGCGAACTTCTCGGACGAACCGCCCAGCACCTCGCCGCCTTCGGAGCGCAGCTTCTCGGCCACCTCGGGCACCAGCAGCGCGTCGTTGATGGCCTTGTTCAGCTGCTGCACGATGGCCTGCGGCGTGCCCGCCGGCGCCAGCACGCCGAACCAGGTGACGGCCTCGAAGTCCTTGTAGCCCGACTCGGCCAGCGTGGGCGTCTGCGGCAGCTGGTCAGACCGCTTGAGCGAGGTCACCATCACCGCGCGCAGCTTGCCGTTGCGCACCTGGCCCAGCAGCGTGGGCACGGCCGACATGTAGAAATCGATCTGCCCGCCCACCAGGTCGGTCATGGCCTGGGCTGCGCCCTTGTAGGGCACATGGCGCAGCTTGATGCCGGCCGCGTTCTCGGCCAGTTCGCCGGCCAGGTGCGCCACCGTGCCGTTGCCCGAGTAGCCCAGCGTGAGGCCGTCGGGCTTGGCCTTGGCGGCCTTGACCAGGTCGTCAAAGGTCTTGTAGGGCGAGTTGGCGGGCGCGGCCATCACGATGGGCGCGGAAGACACCAGCGCCACGGGAACCAGATCCTTCAGCGGGTCATAGGGCAGCCTGGCGTACAGCGAGGGGTTGATGGCCAGGTTGCTGGTCTGGCCCATGACCAGGGTATGGCCGTCCGGCGCGGCCTTGGCCACGGCATCCACGCCCAGGTTGCCGCCGGCGCCGGGCCGGTTGTCCACCACCACGGTCCACTTGTTGTGGTCCGCCAGCCGCTGGGCCACGGTGCGCGCAATCATGTCCGTGCCGCCACCGGGCGGAAACGGCACCACCAGGCGGATGGGCTTGCGGGGATAGGTGTCCTGGGCCTGTGCAGCGCCCATGGGCACGATGGCGGCAACGCCGACCAGGGCGGCAAGAAGGCGTGCATTGAGGCAACGCGAAAGCGAGGGAATCGGCATGGCGGTTTGTCTCCGTTTGTTGTGTCCAACGCCCGCATGGCTGCGGTGCGTGGGACGAACTTTATGAAAACGTTTCAACCCATACAATGCCGTTTCATACAGCGCAACCAATTGCATGCCTTGCACCATGAACAAGCCCCCCAGCACCCCTTCCCCGGCGCAGCCACCCGATGACAAGGCCAGCCCGGCCAAGGACGGCGGCGTCATCGCCGTCACGCGTGCCTTGCAGCTGCTTGGCGCCTTCGCCCTCGGGGAGTCGCACCTGTCCCTGGCGGAACTGAGCCGGCGCTGCGCGCTGCACAAGACCACGGTGCTGCGGCTGGCGCGCACGCTGGCGCAGTCGGGCTTCATGGTGCAAAGGGACGATGGGGACTGGCGCCTGGGCCCGGCCGCAGGCTGGCTGGGTGCGCGCTACCAGGCGGGCTTTGATGTGCAGAACGTGCTGGAGCCCGCGCTGCGCGCGCTCACGCAGGCCAGCGGCGAGAGCGCGGCCTTCTATGTGCGCGAAGGCAATGTGCGCACCTGCCTCGTGCGCGTGGAAGGGCCGCAGGCCCTGCGCCACCATGCACGCATGGGCGAGGGGCTGCCGCTGGACCAGGGCTCGCCAGGGCGCGTGATCCTGGCGTTTTCAGGCGAGCCGGGGCCGGTGTACGAGCAGATCCGCCAGCGCGGCTACCACTGGTCCATCGGCGAGCGCGAACAGGGCGTGGCCACGGTGTCGGCGCCGGTGTTCGGCATGCACTGGCGGCTGATGGGATCGGTGTGCATCTCCGGGCCGGCATCGCGCCTGCCCGAGTCCCGGCTGGAAGCCATGGCGCAGACCGTGATGGCGGCGGCCAACCAGCTGTCCTATGCGCTGGCGGGCAGCGCCAGCACACAGGCCCCTGTGGTGCGCGCCAGCCAGTGGCACCCCTGAGAACCCCTTCCGGGGCGACGCCCGGAAGGTGGATGGCCGCTTACTGCAGCGCGCCCATGGGCAGGGCGATGGGCTTGCCGTTGAGCGTGACCTGGCCGGCCTGCATCTTGAGCGCGCTGACCAGCTTGTCGCCTTCCAGGCGGGCATAGCCCGTGGCCTGGGCCATGCCCAGCATGCCTTCCACGTCCTCGGCCGAGACATCGGGCTTGCCCGATGCCTTGAGCAGCGGCTCCAGCCAGGCCTTGGGCAGGCTGGCATTGGCCTGCAGTGCCGAGGTCTTGAGCAGCGCCGGCATCCAGCCGGCCTGGGCGACCTGCTCCTGCGTGGGCGCGCTTTGCACTTCGGCGCCGTACTCCAGGTGGCCGGTCTGGCCCTGGTAGGTGGCCTGCAGCTTCATGGAGTAGGCCGGCAGGGCCGCCACCAGGCGCGGAGCGTTCTGCATCAGCACGCCCATGCCCTGCTCTTCCAGCGATTCCAGCGCCTTGACCAGGCCCTCCTTGCGGTAGCCCTCGACCATGACGCGCTGGAAGCCGCGCAGCGCCTCGATGTCCAGGCGCTGGATCTTTTCCTCGTAGCCCACGGACTCGAAATCGATGGGGCCGATGCGGCCCGTGCCCTTGACCTGGGTGGTCATGCCCAGCGTGGTCTTGTCGGACTCGATGACCGAGCTGCCGTCCACGTTCTTGAGGTCCAGCAGCGTCTTGGCCTCGCCGCCTTCGGCGGGCGTGCTGCTCATGCCGAAGCGGGCGATGCGCACGCTGGCCTTGCCGGGGCCCAGGCCCCACAGGCCGTCGATGACCTTGTTCTCGAAGCTGCTCTCCAGGCCCGTGAGCATGATGCTGGTGCGCTCCACCGGCGCTGCGGCCGGCTGGGTGGGGAGGGCCTCGTCGTTGTCGGATTCCTCCTCCTCGCCCTCTTCCTCTTCCACGCCCATGGACTTGTCGCGGCTGGGCAGGCCCAGCAGGGCCACCTCGGGCCAGCGCCAGGTGCCCTTGACGCTGCCACCGCCCAGGGCCGTGTCCAGCACCATTTCCTGCCAGCGCATGGTGACTTCCTGGTCGCCCAGCTCGCCGGCGGGCAGCAGCAGGC
>NZ_JTKZ01000116.1:0-17878 GCF_000799035.1 Delftia sp. ZNC0008 | reverse complement strand
CGCCCTGCAGCGGCGCCGTGGCGCGGCGGCGGCGGCGCAGGTGGGCCGCGTCGAGCTCGGCGATGCGCGCGGGGATGTCGTCCAGCCAGGAGCCGCTCATTGCCATTGCTCCGGCAGGGTATAGGTGGTGGCGCGCGGGTCGGGGTACTGCTGGAAGGGGATGTCGGCCAGCAGCGGCGCCTGCAGTTGCCGGTCCAGGTGCTGGCGCAGCCAGGCCATGTTTTCCTCGGGCACCAGCATGGCGGGGTCCACGCGGCTGGCAATCCAGCCGGCCAGGCGCAGGCCGCGCGCGCGGATGGCCTCGGCCGTGAGGGCGGCGTGGTTCAGGCAGCCCAGCCGAAGGCCCACGACCATGACCACGGGCAGGTCCAGCGCGCAGGCCAGGTCGGCGCCCGAGAGCTGGTCGGACAGCGGCACGAGAAAGCCGCCCGCGCCTTCCACCACCACGGCGTCGGCCTGTTCGGCCAGGCGCCGGTAGCTGTCCACGATGTGTGCGATCTCTATGGAGCGGCCCGCGCGCTGCGCGGCGATGTGCGGCGACATGGGATCGGGCAGCAGCACGGGGTTGTCGAGTTCGGGCGGTACGGCCAGGGTGGAGGCGGCGCGCAGCGCCAGCGTGTCCTCGTTGGCCCAGCCGCCCTGGCCGTCGGGCTCGGCGCCTGCGGCCACGGCCTTCATGCCCACCACGCGGGCATGGTGGCGGGCCAGCGCATGCAGCAGCCCGCAGGAGGCCAGGGTCTTGCCCACGCCCGTGTCGGTGCCGGTGACAAAGCAGCCAATGGTGCGGTGGGCGTTCACGAATGGTTCTCCTGGGCCAGGGTGTCTTCAAGGGCGGCCAGCGCGCTGGCCGCCAGGTGCTGCACGGCTTCTTCGTCCAGCAAATAGGGAGGCATGGCGTAGAGGGTGTTGCTGATAGGGCGCAGCAGCAGCCCGCGCTCCAGCGCGGCTGCGCTGTAGCGGCGCGAGAAGTCGGGCAGCGAGGTCTGCACATCCCAGGCCCAGATCATTCCCTGGCGCCGTGCGTGGCGCACGCGGGCGTGCTGGTTCAAAGGGGCGAAGGCGCCGTCCAGCGTTTGCGCCAGCGCGAGGTTGGCGTTGATGGCATCGGTCTGCTCGAACAGCTCCAGCGTGGCCAGGGCCGCGCGGCAGGCCAGCGGGTTGCCGGTGTACGAGTGCGAGTGCAGGAAGCCGCGCGCCACGGAATCGTCGTAGAAGGCGGCGTAGACGGCCTCGGTGGTCAGCACGGCCGACAGGGCCAGCGTGCCGCCCGTCAGGCCCTTGGACAGGCAGATGAAGTCCGGCCGTATGCCGGCCTGCTGGTGGGCGAACATGCTGCCCGTGCGGCCGAAGCCCACGGCGATCTCGTCCACCACCAGGTGCACCTCGTAGCGGTCGCACAGGGCGCGCGCCAGGCGCAGGTATTCGGGGTCGTGCATGGCCATGCCGGCCGCGCACTGCACCAGCGGCTCGACGATGAGTGCGGCCGTGGTCTCGTGGTGCTGCTCCAGCCACTGGCGCAGGCCTTCGGCGGCGCGCCGTGCCACATCGACCGGGCTTTCGCCGCCTTGCGCGCCGCGTGCATCGGGGCTGGGCACGGTGTCGGCCAGGCGCACCAGGGGGGCATAGGCTTCGCGGAAGAGGGGGATGTCGGTCACGGCCAGCGCGCCGACGGTTTCGCCGTGGTAGCCGCCGGCCAGGCCGGCAAAACGGCTCTTGGCGGGGCGGCCAAGGTTGCGCCAGTAGTGCGCGCTCATCTTGAGGGCGATCTCGGTGGCCGATGCGCCGTCGCTGCCGTAGAAGGCATGGCCCAGGCCGGTGAGCGTGGCCAGCCGTTCGGACAGCTCCACCACGGGCGCGTGCGTGAAGCCGGCCAGCATCACATGGTCCAGCCGGGCGAGCTGGTCGGTGAGCGCGGCCTGGATGTGCGGATGGCTGTGGCCGAAGAGGTTGACCCACCAGGAGCTGACGCCATCCAGGTAGCGGCGTCCTTCGGTGTCGTGGAGCCAGGGGCCCTGGGCACGCGCGATGGCGATGGGGGGCGCGGCCTCGTGCCGCTTCATCTGGGTGCAGGGGTGCCACACAGCCGCAAGGCTGCGGGCGGCAAGCGATTGAGTCATCGCGCGATTGTCACACCGCAGCGCAGCTCACAGCTGCTGCGTGGGCACGTGGTGGCGCAGCTCGACCTGGCGGTTGGCATCGTCCACGAAAACCAGCTGGGGCCGGTGCTCGGCCACGTCGGTCTCATGCACCTGGGCAAAGGACGCAATGATCAGCAGATCACCCACGGCAGCACGGCGCGCGGCCGAGCCGTTGACCGAGATCATGCCGCTGCCGCGCTGGCCCTTGATGGCATAGGTGACGAAGCGCTCGCCGTTGTCGATGTTCCAGATGTGCACCTGCTCGTTCTCGACGATGTTGGCGGCGTCCAGCAGGTCCTCGTCGATCGCGCAGGAGCCTTCATAGTGCAGCTCGCATTGCGTGGTCTTGACGCGGTGGATCTTGGATTTGAGCAGGGTGCGGAACATGTTTTGTCTCTCGAGGGGGCGCTTGGGCGCGATCTTGACGGTGGCGGGGACTGGCAAAAAAAGCCATCAAGTCTATCTGCGAACCGCCAAACCCATGATGGCCGTGGAGTTGCTCTTCGGGGGCGGCTCTCTGGCAGGCCTGGCTTGAGGTCAGCCCAGATCCAGCACGCAGCCATCGCCGATGCTGTCGCGCCATACGCGGATGCGGCTGGGAGCGGGCTGCAGGTCGGCCAGGGAATCGGCAATGAACAGGCACAGGTTTTCCAGCGTGGGCTTGCCCAGGCCGGGGATTTCGTCGAGGAAGCGGTGGTCCAGCGCGTCGCCCAGGGTCTTCAGGCGCGAGCGCAGGTAGCCCAGGTCGATCACCATGCCGTTGTCCGGATTGCGCGGGCCGGTGACGCTGACTTCGGCATAGTAGGTGTGGCCGTGGATGCGGCGGCTGCTCTCGGTCTCGATGGCGCGCTCCAGCGTGTGGGCGGCGTCGAAGAAAAAGCGCTGGTGAACGGTGAACTGCATGGCAAAAATCAGCGGATGCCGGTGAGCTTGTGGGTCTGCAGGCTCAGGCGCCAGGCCGGGTGCTGCAGGCATTGCGCTATGCAGGCGGCCGTGTTGTCGGCCTGCAGGACGTTGTCCATGGGCTGCAGGAAATAGTGGTCGAAACGGGTGCCGGCCTCGATGGCCTGCAGATCGAAGCCGGGCTGCGGCCAGACCAGCTTGAGCTCCTGGCCGCTGCGCTGCACCCAGTCGGCGCCCGCCTTGGGGCTGATGCACAGCCAGTCGATGCCCTCGGGCGCGGCCACGGTGCCATTGCTTTCCACGGAAATGCGAAAGCCGCGCGCATGCAGGGCCGCGATCAGGGGCTCGTCCACCTGCAGCAGGGGCTCCCCCCCGGTCAGCACCACCATGCGGTGCCGGCTGTCGCCGGCCGGCCACTGGGACAGGATGCGTTCTGCCAGGGCGTCGGCCGTGGCGAACTTGCCGCCCAGCGTGCCGTCGGTGCCCACGAAGTCGGTGTCGCAGAACTGGCAGATGGCGCTGGCGCGGTCCTGCTCGCGGCCGGTCCAGAGGTTGCAGCCTGCAAAGCGGCAGAACACGGCCGGCGTGCCGGCCTGGCCGCCCTCGCCCTGCAGGGTGTAGAAGATTTCTTTGACGCTGTAAGTCATGGTGCATGGAGGCCGGTGGTGCCGGCCTGTCGGTGTGCGCGTGCCTGTATCCGTGCCCGCTAGACGGGCGTATAGGCCAGGCGCACGTAGATGGGCGCAAAGGCTTCGGCCTGGGTGATCTCGATCAGCGTTTCCTTGGCCAGCTCCAGCAGGGCGATGAAGGTCACGACCAGCACGGTCGATCCCTTCTCTGGCTGGAACAGGGTCTCGAACTCGACGAAGCGCCGGCCCTGCAGGGCCTTGAGCACCTGACTCATGTATTCGCGCACCGAGAGTTCCTCGCGCGTGATCTTGTGGCTTTGCACAAGCTTGGCACGCTTGAGAATGTCGCGCCAGGCCGATTGCAGCTCGGCCACGTCCACATCGGGGAAACGCGGCTGCAGGTTCTGCTCGATATGGACCTGGGCCCGGAGGAAGTCGCGCCCGTAGTGCGGCACCTGGCCCAGCTGTTGGGCGGCCAGCTTGATCTGCTCGTATTCCAGCAGGCGGCGCACCAGTTCGGCGCGCGGGTCCTCGGCTTCCTCGCCATCGTCCTGCTTCTTGGGCGGCAGCAGCATGCGCGACTTGATCTCGATGAGCATGGCCGCCATCAGCAGGTACTCGGCCGCCAGCTCGAGGTTGCGGCTGCGGATTTCGTCGACATAGCGCATGTACTGGCGCGTCACGTCCAGCATGGGAATGTCGAGGATGTTGAAGTTCTGCTTGCGGATCAGGTACAGCAACAGGTCCAGCGGCCCTTCGAAGGCTTCGAGGAAGACCTCCAGCGCATCGGGCGGGATGTACAGGTCCTGCGGCAGGGCGAACAGCGGCTCGCCGTACAGGCGCGCCAAAGCCACCTGGTCGATCACGACCGGTGAATCGTCGCCAGGAGCGGGGGATGCGGCGCCGGCGCCCGCAGGCGCCAGTGCGGACTCAGCCTCGGCCATGCCTTGCTGCGCAGGCATCAGCTGCATGCGCACGGTGCCACAGCGAAACAGGCTGATGTGTCATTGCAGCCGAAATCAGGAGTTCGTCTGGTAGACGTAGGGTTTCTGGTCCACGCGGCCGGCGCGCAGGTCTTCCCAGACTTCGTGGTTCACGTCCTTGTCCCACAGCAGCGAGCGGCCGGCCAACTGCTGGCTGGGCAGCTCGGGCTTTTGCTTCTTCAGCTCGTTGATGAAGTTCGTGGCGTCGGAACGGTAATCGGGGCGGCGAAAGAATGACATAGACTGATAACCTCTTGAATCGCGTGATTTTACCGGGACACCGCCGATGAACCTAGTCTCCCGTCTTCTGGGCGTTGCCGTGGCCGTGATGGGCATGCTTGGGCTGCCCGGCTGCGATCCCCAAAACATCAAGGAACTCGAAGAAGGCCTGTCCACCGAGGCCGACGTCCGCGCCCGCTTTGGCGAGCCCGAACGCATCTGGACCGAGCCCGACGGCTCGCGTACCTTCGAGTACAATCGCCAGCCCGCCGGCAGCCGCAACTACATGATCACCATCGGCACCGATGGCCGCATGAGCGCGCTGCGCCAGGTGCTGGCGCCGCACAACTTCGAGAAAATCCGCCCCGGCATGGACGAGGAGCAGGTGCGCCGCATGCTGGGCAAGCCTGCCAAGGTCACCACCTACCAGCTCAAGCAGGAAACCGACTGGGACTGGAACTACATCGATCCCCCCACGCGCGACATGGAGTTCACCGTGACCTTCGGCCCCGACGGCCGCGTGCTGCGCAGCGCCGGCCGCGAGAAACTGCACGGCGGAGCCTGACAACAGGTCCCTGCAAGCCCCTGCGGCGCGCTGTACCCTGCACGCCACAGCGCGCCGGGGCAACAGTCTCTAGAATCCGGGTTTGTACCTATGACACCCCATGGGTACGGTTAAGGCCCCGAACCGGGGCCTTTGCGACGATAGATCTGTCATCACCCCGACAATGTCCACGCCCTCCCTACCCGCTGCCGCGCCCGCTGCGCCTGTTTCGGCCACCGCTTCGCTGCGCCATGGCCTCTTCGAGGATGTCCAGGCCCTCTTCACCGGAACCCTGTTCGTGGGCATCGCCATGATGATGTTCGCCCAGGCGGGGCTTTTGACGGGCAGCACGGCGGGCCTGGCCTTCGTGCTGCACTACGCCACGGGCTGGCCGTTCGGCCTCATCTTCTTCGCGATCAACATCCCGTTCTACTGGTTTGCCTGGACGCGCGTGGGCCGCACCTTCACGGTCAAGACCTTCATCTGCGTGGGCGCGCTGTCGCTGATCACCGAAATGGGGCCGCGCCTCATCCACATCGACTACCTGCACCCGGCCTTTGCCGCCATTGCGGGCGGCCTGCTCATGGGCTCGGGCCTGCTGTTCCTGGCGCGCCACCGCTCCAGCCTGGGCGGCGCCACCATCGCCTCGCTCTACCTGCAGGACCGCTACGGCATCCGCGCCGGCAAAGTGCAGATGGCCATCGACTGCTGCGTGGTGCTGCTGGCGCTGTGGGTGGTGCCCCTCGAGCGCGTGGCCTGGTCGGTGCTGGCGGCCGTGATCATGGGCGTGTTCCTGGCCGTGAGCCACCGGCCCGGGCGCTACGCCGGGCAGTAGCCTCAGGGCGTCAGGGGCTGCCCATCGGGCGTGCGGTAGCGGACCGTGATGCCGCTGTTGTCTGCGGCTGCCCCGTCATCGCTCATCGCATCGACGGCCTTGCCCACTCCCTTGCCGACGATTTTTGCCGTGCCCACGGCCGCATCCGCGGCCAGCCCCACGGCCGAGGCCGTGACGCTGACCGCCGTGGCCGTCACGGCCACCACGGTGCAGCCGGACAGCAGGGCCGCGGCGCACAGGCAAAGAAAAGCCCCCAGGGCCGGGGACCGTGAGGGCTTGCGGGACTTTGCAGACTTCATGATTGTCGTCCAACACACTGTGCGCAATCTTTGAAACCGGCAGAGCCCAAGTCAGGGACGCCGAGGAAGGGCCGCCCCGCACCGAGGGTGTCGCCGGGTGCCCGTATGCCCCCCTTCAGGGGGAAGGCGCGAAGCGACTCAGGGGGCATTTCAATGTATACGCATGCCAGGTGTGGCACCGGGGAAGGGCTCCAGCACGTAGATGCCGGGGTTGGCCTTCTCATCGGCGTGGCTGGCGGCCAGCACCATGCCTTCGGAGATGCCGAACTTCATCTTGCGCGGCGCCAGGTTGGCCACCATCACGGTGAGCTTGCCCTGCAGCTGCTCGGGCTGGTACATGCTGGAGATGCCGGAGAACACGTTGCGTGTCTTGCCTTCGCCCACGTCCAGCGTGAGCTGCAGCAGCTTGGTCGAGCCTTCCACGGGCTTGCATTCCACGATCTTGGCGATGCGCAGGTCCACCTTGGCGAAGTCGTCGATGCTGATGGTTTCGGCAATTTCCTCGCCGCCGGGCAGGACCTTCTCGACCACGGGCTCGGGGGCCTCGAACAGGGCCTCCAGCTGCTTGACGTCCACGCGCTGCATCAGGTGCTTGTACAGGCCGATGGCATGGCCGGCGCCCAGCAGGTTCTGTGCGTCGGCGAACTGCAGCGGCGCCACGTTCAGGAAGCCTTCCACCTGTTCGGCCACGGCCGGCAGGATGGGCTTCAGGTAGATGGTCAGCAGGCGGAAGGCCTCGATGCAGGTGGTGCACACGTCCTGCAGGCGGGCGTCCATGCCTTCCTGCTTGGCCAGCTCCCAGGGCTTGTTGGCGTCCACGTATTCGTTGACGCGGTCGCACAGCTGCATGATCTCGCGCACGGCGCGGGCCGTGTCGCGGTTCTCGAAGGCCTGGACGACGGCCTCGCTCTGGCCGCGCAGCTGGGCCAGCAGGGCCTGGCCGTCTTCGCTGACCGTGCCCAGCTTGCCGTCGAAGCGTTTGGCGATGAAGCCGGCCGCGCGCGAGGCGATGTTCACGTACTTGCCGATCAGGTCGGAGTTGACGCGGGCCATGAAGTCATCGGGGTTGAAGTCGATGTCTTCATTCTTGCCGTTGAGCTTGGCGCCCAGGTAGTAGCGCAGCCACTCGGGGTTCATCTGCAGGCCCAGGTACTTGAGCGGGTCCAGGCCGGTGCCGCGGCTCTTGCTCATCTTCTCGCCGTTGTTCACGGTCATGAAGCCGTGCACGCAGATCTTGGTGGGCGTCTTGCGGCCGCTGAACTTGAGCATGGCGGGCCAGAACAGCGTGTGGAAGGTGATGATGTCCTTGCCGATGAAGTGGTACTGCTCCAGCGCGGGGTCGGCCATGTAGGCCTCGTAGTCCTCGCCACGGCGGTCCAGCAGGTTCTTGAGCGAGGCCAGGTAGCCCACGGGCGCGTCCAGCCAGACGTAGAAGTACTTGCCCGGCGCATCGGGGATCTCGATGCCGAAGTAGGGCGCGTCGCGCGAGATGTCCCAGTCGCCCAGGCCCTCGCTGGTCGTGCCGTCCGGGTTGGTGCGCACGCTGAACCATTCCTTGATCTTGTTGGCCACCTCGGGCTGCACGTGCTGGCCGTCCTGGGTCCATTCGGTCAGGAATTCCACGCAGCGCGGGTCCGACAGCTTGAAGAAGAAATGCTCCGAGCTCTTGAGCACAGGCTTGGCGCCGGACAGCGCCGAGTAGGGGGTGATCAGGTCGGTGGGCGCGTAAACGGCGCTGCAGACCTCGCAGTTGTCGCCGTACTGGTCCTTGGCGTGGCAGCGCGGGCATTCGCCCTTGATGAAGCGGTCGGGCAGGAACATGTTCTTCTCGGGGTCGAAGAACTGCTCGATGGTGCGCGTCTCGATGAAGCCGGCAGCCTTCAGGTCCCTGTAGATCTGCTGGGCCAGCGCGTGGTTCTCGGGCGCGTCGGTGTTGTGCCAGTTGTCGAAGGCGATGTGGAAGCCGTCCAGGTACTGCTTGCGGCCTGCGGCGATGTCGGCCACGAACTGCTGGGGCGTCTTGCCGGCCTTCTCGGCCGCAATCATGATGGGCGCGCCGTGGGCGTCATCGGCACCCACGAAGTTGACCGCGTTGCCCTGCATTCGCTGCGCACGCACCCAGGTGTCGGCCTGGATGTATTCCATGATGTGGCCGATGTGGAAGTTGCCGTTGGCGTACGGCAGGGCGGTGGTGACGAAGAGTTTGCGTGCGGTCATGGATGGCGGCTTTCTCGGGGGAGCCTGACATTCTAGAAGCCCGGGACGGTCGTGGTGCAAGGACGGGCTTTGGAATGCACTGGCCAGGCTCTCTGAGCTTGCGGCGTGGCGCGCCGCCGCGTTGCAGGCATGGTCGCGCAGGACTGGCTGAGTCATGACGCCGCCGTGTCGTGGTACATGACGGCGGGTGCCTGATTCAGAATGGCAGCGTTGCCTTTACATAGAACTGGGTTCCCTGGGGCCGGCTTCTCACGTCGAACTCCTTTTGCAATTTGGCCGTGAAAAGCCAGCCCTTGCCGTCTGCGAACCGGACCGAAGGACCGAAGCCGATTGCGCGTGCCTTGCCGTCGGCGCTGTTGGGGCCTTTGTCCGACGTCGTCTGCTGGAAGATATACCCTCCAACCCCCAATACCCATCCATTGCCGATACCCCATCCTGCCGAGTAGTCCGCATGAATCGCCTGCCCCGAGCGGGTCTGCGTATCGGAGTTGCGTCCGTTGAAGTCGTACATGAGCTTGATGTCGGCGTTGATGCCCCAGTGCTGCACATAGCTCATGACGAAGACTGGCTGGATTGCCCAGTAGTTTTTGCCCAGGCTGGAGGGGTCGTTCTTGTCATATTTGCCTGTCGGCACATACAGATCGACCCCGGCTCCGTAGTAGAGCTTGTCCCCGGAGCGAAAGCCCACGCCCGCTCCGAAGGAGATGTCCGCCAGCCCCCGGTTTTGGAAGTGTGCGCCGGCGGCCCGGAATTTCACATCCACCAAAGGTGCTACGGCATGGAACAGCAGTTGTCCGCCCAGGACTTTTTGCTCGGTGACCCAGACCACACGGGGGGTGATCGCGTTGACATCCACTTTGAAGCCCGGGACCGGCAAGCGGTCGCCGGACCGGTTGCGCAATGTGTCGTAGTTTGCGTTGCCACCGTAAAGCATGAAGTACAGGCCAGGAGGCGGAAGCGCCGAAACCATGAAATTCTCCAGCCCATCTGGAAGGATTGCGAGCCCTCCGCCTTCGGTGGCCATGGCATGCCCGAAAAACTGAGCGCAGACTGCAGCGATCACGCATTGCGTGTGCAGGCGGAATTTCTTCATGATGTCTCCCTGGGGCGTAGTTTTGGGACGAGCAATGCCTGTCTGCCTGCGGGCAGGCAGATTCCATGGGGTGAATAGAGGGTCAGAGGGGGGTGATGGGCGAGAAGCGTCCCGCCCTTCTTTCGATTTCCTGGGCTGCATCGAGAACCAGGTCCTCGCGGAAACGGGGTCCCACTATCTGAACGCCGACCGGCAATCCATCGGCAATGCCGGTGGGCACGGCGAGTGCGGGAAAGCCCAGAAGAGAAATCGCCATCATTGACCAGTTGGAGGCCATGATGCCGCGCATGGTGTCCACGCTGCGGATATCGAATTCCTGCTCGAAGGCCTGCTCGGTACAGGTCGGCAGCAAGATCAGCGGCCATCGCTCCATGAACTGCTGCAGCTGGGCGATCAAGGTGCCGCGACGGGCATAGCCGTCGATGTAGGCCTCCAGCGTGAGATGCGGGCCGCACCATTGCTGGATCACCTCGTAGTAGCAGGCGGCGGCGCGGCGGATGCCATCGTCACCCGTCTGTTCAAGCAGAGGCATCACGTTCCTGAATTCGCCCATGGCCAGCAGCCACCACAGCCGGTAGGCTTGCTCCATCAAGGGAAGCTCCACTTCTTCCACCACATGGCCCGCCTCCCGCAGCATGGCGGCGGCTTCGTCCAGCGCCGCATTGACGGCGGGGCTGGGCTGGGCAATGCCCACGTCCCGCAGCAGGCCGACACGTGGCAGGCCGTTCAGCGCCGGTCCCGAGAGGGGGGCCGGCGCCTGCAGGCAATCGCGTGGATCCGGTGCGCTCATGACGCTCAGGGCCAGCCTCAGGTCCGCGACGCAGCGGGCCAGCGGGCCCTGGGTCATGAAATTCTGGACGGACAGGGGTTGGTGGCCGTTGGGGGGCGCAGTCCAGCTCGGGATGCGGCCGACTGTCGGCCGCAGGCCGACGACGCCGCAGCAAAAGGCCGGCTGGCGTATGGAGCCGCCTATGTCGTTGCCATGTGCGAGCGCCACCATGCCCGTGGCGATTGCCGCTGCCGCTCCTCCACTGGAGCCGCCAGGCGTCTTGCCGGCGTCCCACGGATTGAGCGTGCGGCCGTGGAGATCGTTGGTCGTGGCCCAGCGCAAAGCGAACGGCGGACTGTTGCTGCGGCCCACGAAAATCGCGCCGGCCTTGCGCAGATTGGCGACCGGCGGCGCATCCTCGGTGGCGACCATGTCCTTGAAGGCAACGATTCCGCTGCTGGTGGCCTGGCCTTTCTGGTCGGTATTGATCTTGATGGGAACTGGCACCCCGTGCAGCGGCCCGATGTCTGCGCCCCGGGCCATCTGCTGGTCCGCCTGGGCCGCTGCCTCCAAGGCATCGGCAGCGGACACGCCAGACAGTGCATTGACCAAGGGGTTGACCTGCTCTATCCGGTCCAGGCAGCTTTGCACCAGCTCTTTGGCTGAGATCTCCCGCCTGCGCACTGCAGCCGCCATTTCCACCGCAGTCCAGCGCCATGGCGCACTGGACAGTTGCGGGGATTGTTGAGAGGGAATATGGGCCATACAACTCCTCCAGAGCACCCGATGGTCAGCGCATCGGCAAGAGGTCCACGCGATTCATCGCATTGATTCATATGTGAATCAATGAGTCGCATGAAAACCATGGAGTCGATTTTTGATCCGTCTGTTGATGGATCAAATTGTTGAAAAACCTATTGACTAAATTTTTCGATTGAAATTTTGATGACTTCCTGCAGGCGGTCGTCGAAACCTTCCTGCCACGTCTCTGGACGGTCGCAGGTCATCGACGGGTATGGCCATACCGTCGGCGGCGCAGAGAGCTGGGTGCAGGTTGGGTTGGATGTGTCAGTCCGCAGCCGGCACGCGCTGCCAGCCCAGGAACTGCTCTATGTCGCTGCGCCGCGCCAGCGCGTCGCGCCGGCCCAGGGCCATGAGTTCGCGGGTGAAGCTGCGCTCGAACAGCAGGTAGCTGGCCAGGGCGGCGCCGCGCGGGTCGCTGGCGTCCTGGCGCACGCCCAGGGCGCCCAGCAGGGTGCGCATGGGCAGCGGCAGCTGGCCCACATGGCGCGCGGCGATGGCGTCTATGCGTTCGGACGGCGAGATGACCAGCAACTGCAGCGGGCGCAGCCGGCTGCGTTCGCGGTCGGCGGGCGGGATCAGGGCCAGGGTCTGGTTGATGCGCTCGGCGCGCTCCACATCCAGGGACAGGGCGTCCAGGAAGATGCTCGACAGCGTGTGGCCCGCGATGTGGGCCAGCGACGGGTAGCTTGCGCCTTCTGGCGGCGGCCTGGCCGGCGGCTCGGTGCGCCGGCCCGCGCCCACGACGAGGATGCGCTCTGCGCCCAGGTGGATGGCGGGCGCCAGCGGCGCGGTCTGGCGCATGGAGCCGTCGCCGAAGTATTCGGTGGCGCCGTCCAGCGGCAGCGGCGTGGCCGGAAAGATGAAGGGAATGGCCGAGGAGGCCAGCAGGTGCGCGTGCGTGATCTGGGCGGCGGCGGCCTTGCGCTGGTTGCGCACCCAGGGCTGGAGCTGGTCCTGCGCCTGGCAGAAGGTCACGTGCTCGCTGGTGGTGTAGCTGGAGGCCGAGACCGCCAGCGCGCGCAGGTGGCCGTCCGCGATCAATTGCGGCAGGCGTTCCAGCGGAACCAGGCCACACGACAGCAGGCGGCCCAGCGGCTGGTTGTCCAGCAGCGAGCGCGGGCGCATGCGGCCCCAGCGCGCCAGGGCCCAGCCCAGGGACAGCAGGGTCAGCCAGCGCGCGCCGCTGCGCAGCACGCTCAGCGAGTCGGACAGGTAGATGTCCTCGGGCCGCAAGTTGCGCCAGATGCGCGACATGCGGCGCACGGCCCGGTCGAAATGGTCGCTGCCGCAGGCCAGGGCGGCCGCGTTGATGGCGCCGGCCGAAGTGCCGACCAGGATGGGGAAGGGATTGGGGCCATGCTGCTGGCCGCAGGCGCGGCGTATCTCGGCAATGGCCTCCAGCACGCCGGCCTGGTAGGCGGCGCGGGCGCCGCCGCCGCTGAGCAGCAGTCCGGTGCTGGGGGGAGGGAGGCTGGAGTCGGGTGAGGGCGCGGCATCGGGCATGCCTGGAGTGTGCCGCGCGCCGGCCGTCATCAGATCAGGGGATGACCCCGAAGGGATCAGGCCTTGGCCAGCAGGGAGCCCAGGTCCTTGCCGGAGATCAGGGCGATGCCCTGCTGCTTGGCCCAGGCGGCTGCATTCTCGGCCGGCGGCTGCAGCGACAGGTAGCAGACCGTGGCCGCATCGCGCGCCTGGCCTGCGGCCAGCAGGGCGCGCAGCGGCTCCATGCCGTGCACGCCGGCCTTCCAGCGCCTGGCGCTGGCCACGGTGGTGCGGCCTTCGCGTTCCAGCACGAAGTCGGCGCCGTCCTTGTCGGACAGGCGGGTGACGGTGTAGCCCTCGGCCTGCCAGGCGCGATCGAGCCGATCGGCGAACTCGCGCCAGCTTTGCTGGGCGGCGATCTCCAGGGCCTGCTCCACCTTGGCGGGGCTGGGCGCGCGCAGCTGGCGCCAGGCGGCAACGCAGCCTATGCCGAAGAAGGGCAGGGCGGTGATGGCGGCGAACGGCGCGATGTCCTTGGGCAGCAGCGCCGTGGACACCAGGGTCACCAGCGCGGCCAGCGCGATGCTGATCCACCAGCGCGAGCGCAGCAGGATCGCGAACAGGGAGTTGTGGGCCATCTTGAATTTCACGGGGCGGATCTTTCGCGGAAAAAGGCGGGAACAGGGGCCGCAAAGGCAGCAAGGCCCGCATTGTCTCGCGTGAGCGAGGGGATGGTGCCTTGGATAGACTATCCGGCTCTAGGAGTAATCAAAGCAATGGCAGTCACAGAACAAGCGCTCTTGGCCGCGCTCTCCAGCGTGCTCGACCCCCACACCGGCAAGGACTATGTGAGCACCCGCGCCCTGCGCAACCTGCAGGTCACTGGGGCCGACGTGGCCTTCGACGTGGAGATGGGCTATCCGGCGCAAAGCCTGGTGCCGGCGCTGCGCGGCCAGTTCGTCGCGGCGGCCAAGACCGTCGAGGGCGTGGGCAATGTCTCGGTCAACATCACGTCCAAGGTCGCCGCGCATGCGGTGCAGCGCGGCGTGCAGTTGCTGCCGGGCGTCAAGAACATCATCGCCATCTCGTCCGGCAAGGGCGGCGTGGGCAAGAGCACGACCACGGCCAACCTGGCGCTGGCGCTGGCCGCCGAGGGCGCGCGCGTGGGCATCCTGGACGCCGACATCTACGGCCCCAGCCAGCCCATGATGATGGGCATCTCGGGCCGCCCCGAAAGCCCCGACGGCAAGACCATGGAGCCCATGGAAAGCCACGGCGTGCAGGTCATGTCCATCGGCTTCCTGGTCAACAACGACCAGGCCATGATCTGGCGCGGCCCCATGGCCACGCAGGCGCTGGAGCAGATGCTGCGCCAGACCAACTGGAAGGATCTGGACTACCTGCTGGTGGACATGCCGCCCGGCACCGGCGACATCCAGCTGACGCTGGCCCAGCGCGTGCCCATGACGGGCGCCGTGGTCGTCACCACGCCCCAGGACATCGCCCTGATCGACGCCAAGAAGGGCGTGAAGATGTTCGAGAAGGTGGGCGTGCCCATCCTGGGCCTGGTGGAGAACATGGCGGCCCACGTCTGCACCAACTGCGGCCATGTGGAGCACATCTTCGGCGCCGAGGGCGGCAAGCAGATGGCGGCCGAGTACGGCATCGACTACCTGGGCGCCCTGCCCCTGTCGCTGCAGATCCGCCTGCAGGCCGACAGCGGCAAGCCCACCGTGGTGGCCGAGCCCGACAGCGAGGCCGCGCAGATCTACAAGAAGGTGGCGCGCGACCTGGCCGTGAAGGTGGCGCTCAAGGCGCGCGATTTCACGAGCAAGTTCCCCACCATCACGGTGAGCCAGGGAACCTGAAATGCTGCGCCCCCTGAGCGGCTGCGCCGCTTCCCCCTCTCTCGCTGCGCGGGAGGGGGACGACGCCCTCGGGGCGGGGCGGCCCTTCCTCGGCGTCCCTGGGTTGGATTACGCCAGTTTTTCTCGCACTGTCCATGTCGATCTGATTTGTGCCGAAATCGGTGGCATGGTAATCGACTCAGGTTATTGCGCATGAACCTGCTGACCTCGATGCGGTATCTGGCGGCGCTCAACGAGCACCGCCATTTCGGCCGCGCGGCGCTGGCATGCCACATCACCCAGCCGGCGCTGTCCAATGCGCTGCGCGCGCTGGAGGAGGAGTTCGGCACGGTCATCGTGCGCCGGGGCCGCTCGTTCGCGGGCTTCACGCCCGAGGGCGATCAGGTGCTGGCCACGGCCCTGGCCATGCTGCGGGCCGAGGAAGGCCTGCGCCAGGAACTGAGCGCCGCCGCCGGCGCGCTGCGCGGGCAGCTGCGCATGGCGGCCGTGCCCACGGCCATGCCCATGCTCACGCGCTTTGCGGCCCTGCTGCGCGAGCACCATCCGGGCATCACGCCCGTGGTGCTGTCCATGAGCTCGGCCGAGATCGAGAGCGGGCTCGAAGACCTGTCCCTGGACCTGGCCCTGGGCTACAGCGCGCGCATGCCGCCGCGCGGACCGCGCCTGCAGTCCTGGCCCCAGTACGAGGAGCACTACTACCTGCTGTGCCGCGAGTGCCCCGAGTGCCGCGATGGGCAGGGCGAGGGCCGGCCCTTTGCCTTTGGCGCCGACATCGCCTGGCGCGACGTGGCCGGCATGCCGCTGTGCCTTCTCACGCCCGACATGCACAACCGCACGGTGATCGACGAGGCCTTCGCCACCGTGGACATGGCCGTGCAGCCCGCCATGGAAACCAACTCCGTGCTGACCCTGGTGATGGCCGTGGCGCAAGGAACGGATGGCATGACCACCGTGCTGCCCGGCGCCATGGTGGCCACGGTGCGCCACATGCCGGGCCTGGTGGCCCGGCCACTGCGCTCGCCCGAGCTGGTCACGCCCATAGGCTTCATGGCCCAGCAGGGCGTGGCGCCCACGCGCGCGCTGCAGGCGGCGCTGCAACTGCAGGACGACGCCGGTTGGCGTGCGCAGTGCCTGCGGCATGCGGGGGCGCTGAAAGACTAGGCGGGCTGTGCAGTCTCTGGCGTGGCGTTCAGCGCGGCATTCAGTGCGGCGCGCACCACGTCGGGCGTGAAGGGCGCGGCGTAGAAGCGCCGGCCGGTGGCGTCGAACAGCGCATTTGCCAGCGCGGCCGGGCCGGGGACCGAGGCCGATTCGCCAGCGCCCATGGGGGGCTCGTCCTGGCGCGGCATCAGCACCACTTCGATGGGAGGCAGGTCGCGGAAGCCGATGATGGGGTAGCTGCCCCACTCGCGGCTGGCCACGCCTTGCGCATTGAAGGCGACCTTCTCCATCAGGCTGCGGCTCAGGGTCTGGATGACGTTGCCGTGGATCTGATGGCGCACGCCGTCGGGGTTGACCATCATTCCCGTGTCCTGGCCCACGACCAGGCGCCGCACGGCGATGCGGCCGCTGGCGGGGTCTACGTCGATGTCGATGACCCAGGCGGCCCAGGCCGCGCCGAAGCCGGGAAAGCGGCTGTGGATGTAGCGCGCATAGGCCACGCCGCGCCCGTGCAGCAGGCCGTCGGCGCCGGGGCGGCCCCGGCTTCCCGGCTGGCTTTGCTGCCAGCCTGCGTGGCGGGCCGTGGCCTTGATCAGCTCGACGGCGCGCGGGTCATCAAGGTGACGAACACGGTAGTCCACGGGGTCGGCGCCGGCCGCATGGGCCAGCTCGTCGATCATGCAATCGTGGGCAAAGGAATTGGGCAGGGCCGAGACGCCGCGCAGCCAGGATGAGCGAACGATGGGCGCCATGTCATGGCAGGTGATGCGCTGGCTGGCATAGCGGTAGGGCGGCACGGCGGTGCGGTCGCCCATCTCCAGCGTGCGCGGCTCGCCCGGGATGCGGCCCGTGAGCAGCAGGGCCAGCAGCGGCGCGTCGTTGGAGGGGTAGCGCACGGCAAAGTCGTAGGCCAGCAGTTCGCCCCGCGCATCGATGGCCGCGCTCACGTCCATGAGCTGGGCCGTGCCCTTGGGCTCCCACTGGTGTTCCTGCTCGCGCGTGAGCTGTACGCGCACGGGCGCGCCCACGGCCATGGACAGCAGGGCGGCGTCGGCGCAGACATCGTCGGCGCAGTTGCGGCCGTAGCAGCCGGCCGCCTCCAGGCGCACGATCTCGATGCGGTCCTCGCCCAGTTGCAGCAGGCGGTCCAGGTCGGTGCGCAGCATGTGGGGGTTCTGCGTGCCGGCCCAGAGCTTGAGACGGCCCTCGCTGAAATCGGCCACGGCGCAGGACGGGCCGATGGAGGCATGCATCTGGTAGGGCCAGACGTAGCTGCGGCGCAGTTCGGTGGCCGCACCCGAGCCGACGCCCGCGAAGGCATCGTCCACAGTGCCCTGGTCCACCAGCGAGCGGTGCTGGGCGGGATTGGCGCGTATCGCCGCAGCCAGATCGGATAAGTCAGGCGCCGGCGGCACGGCCTGCCATTGCACGCGCAGTGCGCGCATGGCGGCAATGGCCTGTTCCTCGCGGTCGGCGACCACGCCGACGAAGTCGCCTTCGGTGACCACCTGCACGTTGCCGGGCAGGTGGGCCACGGAGTCGCGCCCCACCGCCACCAGGCAGCGGCCGATGAAGCTGCCGCCGTCGCGGCCCGGGTGCGGAGGGCGGATGACGCGGCCATGGCGCATGCCGGGCACGCGCACATCATGGACAAAGCTCAGCTCGCCCGTGGCCTTGGCGGGGATGTCCACGCGCGCCGCGCCACGGCCGACGAGCCGGTATTCGCTGGCGGGCTTGAGCTTCACCTCCTGATCGGGCGGGGCCAGCGTCAGCTGCAGCTGCTGGCCGCGCAGCAGATCGCCATAGCCGAGTTCGCGGGCATCGCTGCCATCGGCAAAGCGCACCAGGCCTTCGCGCGCCTGGAGCCGGTCCGCTGCCACGCTCCATTGCTGCGCGGCCAGCGCCAGCAGCTGCTCGCGCGCCTGGGCGGCGGC
>NZ_JTKZ01000484.1:0-2623 GCF_000799035.1 Delftia sp. ZNC0008 | reverse complement strand
CCGCGTCAGAAGGTGGCCGAGCTGCACCCCGACCTGCAGCTGGAGCCCCACACCGACATCGGCCAGGTGCTGGAGCAGCGCATCGTCGATGGCGAGCTGGACTGCGTGGTCATTGCCGGGCCATCGTCGCGCAGCAGCCTGGCCTTCGAGCAGGTCGCCCAGGTGCGCTTCGTCTGGGCCGCCAGCGACGACTTCATCGCCCGCGCCGGCACCGGCCTGCCCCGGCGCCTGGTGCGCGAGCAACTGCTGATCGCCCTGCCCACCGGCTCGGGCGCCACGCGCACGCTGGACGACTGGCTGGGCCGCCACGGCCTGGCCGTGGAGCGGCGTCTTTCCTGCAACAGCTGGGGCGCCGTGGTGGGCATGGTGGTGGACGGCCTGGGCTTCACCTACATGCCCGAGCAATGGGCCCTGGCCCTGCAGCAACGCGGCCGCCTGCGCGTGCTGGACGGCGGCGCCGAGGCCGCAAAGCACAGCGCGCTGGCCCCGCTGACCTACACCGTGCAATGGCGCCGCGACGATGTCCGGCCGCTGATCACGGAAATGCGCGAGATCATCCGCAGCGTGATCGATTTCCCGGCGCCGCGCTGTTTGAGTTGAACTTGCACCCTGGCGGCCCCATGCCCTTTAGCCCGCGCGCAGCAGTCACGGCAGGAGCTGCTGGACAATCACCCCCATGACCACCGCGCCTCTCCCAGATTCCGCAGATTCCGCAGATCCCGCCGCCTCCGCCGACCCCATGCCCCAGCCGCCCGAGCAGCCCGACCTGGACGCCTGCTGCGGCAATGGCTGCGACCCCTGCATCTTCGACAGCTATGACCTGGCCATGGACGAGTACCGCCAGGCGCTGCGGGCCTGGAAGGCGCGCAACGAAACGCCAGCGGGCCAGGGATAGGAATAGGGATAGGGGTAGCGCGATCAGTCCACGCGGGCGATCAGGTCCAGCTCCACGGCCGCGCCCTTGGGCAGCTGCAGCACGCCCACCGAAGTGCGCGTGTGGGCACCCACGGGGCCCAGCACCCGGGCGATGAGGTCGGAGGCGCCATCGGCCACCTCGCTTTGCTGGGTGAAATCGGGCGCCGAGCGCACATAGACGGTGATGCGTGCAACGGCGCGCACGGCATCGAGCGAGCCGGCCGCGCGCTGCACGAAGGCCAGGGCCCGCATGGCACAGATGGCGGCGGCCGTTCTGGCCGATGCCAGGTCGATCCCGGCGCCGACCGTCCCCACGTAGAGCACTTCATCGCCCACGCGGGGAATCTGCCCGCTGACGAACAGCTGCTGGCCGTCGCGCACGACGGGGCTGTAGTTGCCGCCTATCTTGATCTCGCCATCGAAGCGGTGGCCGAGCTCAAGGGCGGCCTGGGCGAAGCGTTCATCTGCTGTCATGGTCTGGTGTCCGGAGTAAGGCAAGCGCGCAGTCTAGAGCGTGTTATGCACCGGCGCCTGCCGCGGCTTCAACTGCCCGTGGACGCGTAATGCCTCACCCCCATGCGCCAGGCGCCCGAGGCCAGCCAGAGGAAGGCAAAGCCGGCCAGCGGCGAGACCCAGCCCAGCCAGGCCGGCGCGCCCAGCGGGTCGGGCTTGCCCAGCACAGCCAGCGCCGGGTAGTAGGCCACGCAGGCCAGCGGCACGGCGAAGGTCAGCAGGCGGCGGAACCACTGCGCGTACAGGGCCAGCGGGTACTGGGCGGCCTCGACGCTGCCGTAGCTCAGCACATTGGCGGCTTCCAGGCTTTCCACGGTCCAGAACGAGAGCGCGCCCTGCAGCACCAGGATGCCCAGGAACAGCGCCACGCCGCCTGCCACGGCGAACAGCGCCACGGCGACGGCCTGGGGCGTCCACGCCACGGCGCCTTGGGCCGTGGCAAAGCCCAGCACCAGCAGGCCCTGCAGCAGGCGGCCCAGGCGGCTGATGCGCACGTCATGGCCCATGAGCTGCAGCCACACGGGGCGCGGGCGCAGCAGCAGGCGGTCGAAGGCACCCGTTCGCAGGAACTGCGTGCCCAGCACGTCGAAGCCCCGGCCCAGCGCATCGGCCAGGGCGAACATGCAGTTCACCAGGCCATAGAACACGGCCACTTCGCCGATGCGCCAGCCCTGCACCTCGCCAAACCGGTGGAACAGCGCCCAGACGGCGATGACCTCGATGCCCGTGACCAGGAACTGGCCCAGGGTCAGCATCAGCGCCGAGGCCGGGTAGCGCGCCTGCCCGCCCAGCGAGGCCAGCGCCAGGCGCAGGAACATGGACAGCGATCCTTTGTGCTTGGCCATGGTCTTCACCCTCCCTGCACTTCGAGCCGGCGCATGGTGCGCGCCATGGCCGCGCGGCCCAGGGCCACGATCACGGCAATCCACAGGGCTTGCAGCGCCAGGCAGGCCAGCATCTGCGCACCCGCCATCTGGCCGAAATAGATGCGCGCAGGAATGTCCATCACGCCGGCCAGCGGCTGCAGCAGCAGCGCGGTCTGCCAGGCGTCGGGCATCAGCGCCAGCGGCAGCAGGTTGCCCGACAGCACGATGACCACGGGCGCGGCCAGCGTGTTGATGCCTTTTTCATTGAGCGCGGCGGCAGCGGCAACGTTCAGCAGCATGACCAGTGCCGTGGACAGCAGCAGACGCGG
>NZ_JTKZ01000631.1:0-4007 GCF_000799035.1 Delftia sp. ZNC0008 | reverse complement strand
GTCCGTGGAGCGGCTCATGCGCCGCGGCATCTACAAGGGCCCGCTGGTGATGAACTGGGTGGCGATTGGCGGCGGCATGGACGCGCCCAGCATCTACAGCCTGGCCAACTTCGTGCGTGCCGTGCCCGACGGCGCCGTGCTCACGGTGGAAAGCTCGGTGCTCAACGTGCTGCCCGTGAACATGATGGGCATTGCCATGGGCCTGCATGTGCGCTGCGGTACCGAGGACAACCTCTGGAACCAGCGCCGCACGGCCAAGATGGGCACGGTGGCGCAGATCGAGCAGCTGGTGCGCATCGCAGGCGAGTTCGGCCGCCCCATCGCCACGGCGCAGCAGGCGCGGGAGATCTGCCGGATCGGCCAGTTCTACGGCACCGTGGACGAGACGCTGGCGGCCAATGGCTTCGCACCCAACCGCAACGGCGCCCAGCAGGGATTTCTGCGCAAGGCCGCCTGAACCGGGAGCCCATGATGCAACGCATGCCCCCCTGGACGGCCATCGCCCTGGCCGCCTCGCTGCTGGCCGGTGGCGCCCACGCCTTCGGCGACAAGCCGGTCCGGCTCATCGTGCCGGCGCCGCCCGGCGGCACCATCGATGTGTTCGCGCGCATCATCAGCGACCAATTGGCGCAGGAGATACGCCAGCCCGTCATCGTCGAGAACCGGCCCGGCGCCGGTGGCGCCATCGCCGTCAAGCACATGCTGTCCCAGCCGGCCGACGGCAGCACGCTGCTGGTGACGGTGACCAACATCCTCACCGAGGTGCCCCATGTGCTCAAGGTCGGCTTCGACCCCATGAAGGACGTGCGGCCCGTGGCGCAGATGGCGCGCTCGGTGATGCTGTTCATCGCCTCGCCGCAGTTTCCCGCGCGCGACGGGGCCGAGGCCATCGCCTACGTGAAGGCCCACCCGGGCACGCTGTCGTTCGCCTCGTACAGCCAGGGCACGGCCTCGCAGTACGCGGGCGCCATCCTCAACAGAAGGGCCCACCTGGACATGGAGCATGTGGCCTTCCCGGGCTCGGCGCCCGCGCTGGCCCAGGTCATGGGCAACCAGATCCCGCTGATGTTCGACGGATCGGTCACCTCCAAGCCGCTGATCGCGGGCGGCAAGGTCAGGCTGCTGGCCGTGGCCTACAAGAGCCGGCTGCCTGACTACCCGCAGGTGCCCACGCTGGCCGAGCTGGGCTACCCCGAGGTGGATTTCAGCAACTGGAGCGGCGTGTTCGCCTCGGCGCAGACGCCGCGCCCTCTGCTGGAGAAGATCCACGGCACGCTGGCCCGGGTCAACGCCCGCAAGGCCGTGCGCGAACGCTATGCGGGCACGGGCTTCGAGCCCGTCGAAGGCGATCGCTCGCTGGAGCAGATGTCCACCGACCTGCGCGCCGAGTTCGACCGCAATGCCGAGATCGTCCGGAACTTCGACATCCGGCTCAACTGATGCAGGGCGCCCCACCCAGGCGCTACACAAGGAGACTCCATGGCAAAGGCCATACGCTTTCATACCACCGGCGGCCCCGAGGTGCTCAGGCTGGAGCATGCCGAGGCCGGCGCGCCGGGACCCGGCCAGGCGCGCGTGCGCCACAGCTTCATCGCCGTCAACTTCATCGACATCTATTTCCGCACGGGCCGCTATCCGCTGGCCCTGCCCAACGGCCTGGGCTCGGACGCCGTGGGCGTGGTCGAGGCCGTGGGGGAGGGCGTGACCGAAGTGCGGCCCGGCGACCGCGTGGGCTACCTGATGGGCCCGCAGGGCGCCTACAGCGATGTGCGCGTGATGCCGGCCGAGGTGCTGATCCCGCTGCCCGACGGCATCAGCGACCGCACGGCGGCCACGCTGATGATGAAGGGCATGACGGCGCAGTACCTGTTCCGCCAGGTCCATCCGCTGCAGGGGGGCGAAACCATCCTCTACCACGCGGCGGCCGGCGGCGTGGGGCTGATCGCCTGCCAGTGGGCGCGTGCCCTGGGCGTGACCATGATCGGCACGGTGAGCACCGACGAGAAGGCCGCCGCCGCGCGCGCCAACGGCTGCGCCCACGTCATCGTGACCTCGCGCGAGAACACCGTCGCTCGCGTGATGGAGATCACGGGCGGCAAGGGCGTGCCCGTGGTCTATGACTCGGTGGGCAAGGACACGCTCATGGATTCGCTGGACTGCCTGCAGCCGCGCGGCCGGCTGATCAGCAACGGCACCTCGTCGGGCTCGGTGGTGGTGGACTCCCAGTTGCTGGCCTCCAAGGGATCGATCTGGATGACGCGGCCCGCGATGGTGCACTACATCCAGCCGCGCGCCCACATGCTGGAGATGGCGCGAGAGCTGTTCGACCATGTGCTGGCCGGGCGCATCGCCAGCGAGCCCCAGCAAAGCTTTGCGCTGGCCGATGCGGCCCAGGCGCACCGGGCGCTGGAGTCGCGCCGCACCACGGGCGCGACGGTGCTGATTCCCTGAAATGGACCTGCCATGCAGACCCCTGCGCTCCCTGCCATCGGCACCGTGGCCGCAGGCCGCAGGCCCGTCACCTGCGGCCTGATCCGCAGTGCCAGCCTGCATGGCTATGCCGACCTGGTGAAAAGCCTGGGCCATGATCCCGCCGTCCTTGTGCGCTCGGCGGGACTGTCGGCGCGCCTGCTCGACGACCCGGAGACGCTGATTCCCATCCATGCCGTGCGCGAGCTGCTGGAGGTGGCCGCGCGCACCACGGGCACGCAGGATTTCGCGCTGCGCCTGGCGGCGCGGCGCAGCCTGTCCCACCTGGGCCCCATCAGCCTTGTGCTGCAGCAAGAGCCCACGCCGCGCCAGGCGCTGGACACGCTGTGCCGCTACCTCAAGCTGCTGAGTGCGGGCATGTTCGTACGCATCGAGGACGCGGGCTCCGGGGTGCTGGTGCGCCAGGACCTGGTGCCCATCGCGGGCATGGCCATGCGCCAGTCCATGGAGCTGGCGGTGGGCGTGATGTTTCGCGTGCTGCGCGAGCTGATCGGTGCCCAGTGGCGCCCGCAGCAGGTCAGCTTCGTACACCGCGCACCGGCCGATGCATCGGCCCACCGTGCCTTCTTCGGCGTGACCCCTTTGTTTGACCAGCCTTTCAACGGCATGGTCTGCCGCCTGGCGGATCTGCAACTGCTGCGCGAATGCGGCCAGGCGCAGGGCTCGGGCGTTGCGCGCTTTGCGCGAAGCCATCTGGAGCAGGCGCTGCGCAGCCGGGGCGAAGGCATGCAGGCGGCCTGCAGGGAGCTGATCATTGCATTGCTGCCGGGCGGCCGCTGCACGGCCCAGCAGGTGGCACGCCACCTGGGAATGGACCGCCGCACGCTGCACCGCCGCCTGCTTGCGGAGGGGCAGACTTTCTCGGCACTGCTCGACACCCTCCGCAGGGAACTGGTGCTGCGCCATCTGCAAGACGGTGGCCAGCCCCTGGGCGAGGTGGCGGGCCTGCTGGGGTTTGCCGCGCCCAGCGGCTTTTGCCACTGGTTCCGGGCCGCTTTCGGCGCCAGCGTCTCGGACTGGCGCAGGCGGGGGCAGGGACGGATTGGCGAGGCCTAGTGCGTCAGGCGGTCTTGCGCAGAAATCCCTGGTTGCCGCCGTTGCGGTTGGGCGCGAAGCCGTTGGCCGCCAATGTCTCTTCGGGGGTGTCGTAGAACACGCCAATCTTGCTGATGGCGCGCGCCTGTTGCGCCGTGGCGATGGGGCGGCCGAACTCGCGCGCGATGCGCACCAGCTGCTCGATCTGGGAGACCGTGCTGGCCTTGGCGCTGCGCGACTGGTTCCACAGGCAGTCCTCGGTGCCGCAGCGCACGTGCAGGCCCATGGCGATGCCCATCATGTTCACGGGCAGCACGTTGCGGACATTGCTTTCCACGGTGAGCACGGCGCCGTCGGGCACGGCGCGCACGAAATTGGCCAGGCTGTAGATGCTGGGCGCGTCCATGCCGCCGCCGATCGCCACCCAGTTCATCACCAGCGGGCCCTTGTAGATGCCGCGGCGCATGAGCCGCTCCACGGAC
>NZ_JTKZ01000789.1:0-808 GCF_000799035.1 Delftia sp. ZNC0008 | reverse complement strand
GGCGCCACAGGGTCTTGAGAAAGCTGCCGAACAGCCAGCGCGGATGGCTGATGCCCTGCCAGGCCAGGCCCGGCCCGGGCCGCAGCGGCGTGGAGAAACCGGCGCGCACATTGTTCTCGCGGTTGGCGGCCACGGGCGTGTCCACCGTGATCACCAGGGTCTGCACGCCGGCGGCGGCCACGCGGTCCAGCAGCGCATCGATCTGGCCCTGGTCACCCGGCAGGTAGGCCTGGAACCAGGTGTGGGGCGCGGCCGCCATCACCTCCTCCAGCCGGATCAGCGAGGAGCCGCTCATGATGGCCGGCACGCCCGCCTGCTGTGCGGCCTGGGCCAGCACCAGGTCGCCCCGGTAGGCCGAAAGCGCGGCAATGCCCATGGGCGCCACGCCGAAGGGCGCCCCGTAGCGGCGCCCGAACAGCTCGAAGGAGGGATCGCGCTGTGCCACGCCCACCAGCGCGCGCGGCACGAAGGCCAGCTCGGCAAAGGCGCGGCGGTTGTCCGCCAGCGAGGCGTTGTCCTCCACCGCCCCGCTGATGTAGGCATGGATGGGGCGCGGCAGGTGGCGCCGCGCCAGCCGCTCGAAATCGTCAAGCGACAGCACGCCGCGCAGGCGGCGCGGTGGCGTGGCGGAAGCGGCAGGGACGGCAGGCGTAGGCATTGCCAGCCAATGTAGGAGGGCGCAATTCCAAAGAAAAGCGAAATAAATCGGAATCAATGTTTCGCTTTTGTGAAAATATCGCCATGACCCTCAAACAGCTCGAAGCCTTCTACTGGGCCGCCACCTGCCTGAACTTCAGCGTGGACGCGG
>NZ_JTKZ01000926.1:0-12655 GCF_000799035.1 Delftia sp. ZNC0008 | reverse complement strand
ACGGCGACCACCGAGATCTACACTCTTTCCCTACACGACGCTCTTCCGATCTCCGCGTAATGACATCGCTGCGTTGCAGCGCAAGCTCAAGGAGCTGCAGCAGGCGCTCAAGGAAGTGGCCTCCGAGAACATCGACGCCAAGGCCAAGCAACAGAAGTCCAAGCTGCTGCAGACGCAGATCATGATGGTGCAAAACCAGATCGAGGCGCTGATGCGCGCCAGGCAGCAGGCCCAGCTCGACAAGCAGCGCGAGCAGCAGCAGGCCGCCGAGGCGCCATCGCAATCCCCATCGAAGGGCGGGAAGGCGCCCGGGCTGGGCGGCGTGGTCGACGTCTACGTCTGATCCAGTGAGATGGCCCGTGTTTTCACGGGCCGTTTTTCAAGGCATTCAATGTAACTTACATGAGAATGCTGTTCGGACTTTGAGAGGGTTGGCTCTGCAACACGGATGGGGAAGGGGGCTTGCCTGCGGGGCGGTAGCCGCGAGCGTCGCAACTGCTATGGAACTTATTGATTTTTGACTCTCAAGAAACCGGCGGTTGCTACCGATAAGGCAAGCAATGTGACTGCCGGGATGCGATAGCGATGGCCTATACCGATGGCGTCACGGGGACAGAGGGATCTGCGATGAAAAAACTCGGCGATGTGCGTATCGGTACCCGGCTTACCGGTGTTTTTCTTGTTCTGCTGATCTGCCTGATGGCCGTGGGCGCCGTCGGCGCAAGGGCGCTGGGCCATGTGTTCTCGGGCACGCAGACCATGTACCAGGACCGCGTGGTTCCGCTCAAGCAGCTCAAGCAGATTGCGGACGCCTACGCCGTCAACGTCATAGATACGGTCAACAAGGCGAATGCCGGCCTGATCACGGCGCAGGAGGCAGCGGCGAGCATTTCCGGCACGCTGCCCGCGATCGACGCGGCCTGGCGCAGCTATTCGTCCACACAGCTGACCTCGCAGGAGGCCGTGCTGGCCAGCCAGGCGCAGGCGCTGTTCGCACCTGCCAACCAGAGCATCGACCGGCTGCTGCAGCGGCTCAAGACGCTGGATGGAAAAAGGGCCGGCAGTCTGGACGAGTTCGATGGCGCGCTGTATGCCAGCGTAGACCCCATCAGCGCCAAGATCGGCGAACTGGTGGAGCTGCAGCTCAAGGCATCCGAGGATGTGTATGCGGACTCCCGCCAGGTCCTGGCGCAGTCGCAGATGCTGATCTACGGCTTTGTCGCGGCCGCTGTCATCCTCGCCGTGGCGCTGGGCTATGTGGTCACGCGCTCCATCACCGTTCCCCTGAAGTCCGCCGTGGAGGTGGCCCGGCACATCGAGCAGGGCGATCTGGCTTCCGAGATCCAGGCCACGGGGCGCGACGAAGTCGGCGACCTGCTGCGCTCCATGAGTGCCATGCGCGAATCGCTGGCCAGCATCGTTGGCGATGTGCGGCGCGGGGTGGAGTCGGTGACCACGGCATCCAGCCAGATCGCGGCAGGCAACCAGGACCTGAGCAGCCGCACCGAACACCAGGCCTCCAGCCTGCAGGAGACGGCGGCCTCCATGGAGCAGCTGGCAGGCAATGTGGGCCAGAGTTCGGAGAATGCGCGGCAGGCCAGCGCCCTGGCCGTGCGTGCCAAGGAGGTGGCGGGCGTGGGCGGTGGCGCTGTCGCCAGGGTCGTGGGCACCATGGACGAAATCTCGGCCAGCAGCGGAAAGATTGCCGAGATCACGGGCGTCATCGATTCCATCGCCTTCCAGACGAACATCCTGGCGCTCAACGCAGCGGTCGAGGCCGCGCGGGCGGGCGAGCAGGGCAGGGGGTTTGCCGTGGTGGCCGGGGAAGTGCGCTCCCTGGCCCAGCGCAGCGCCGCAGCGGCGCGTGAAATCAAGGCGCTGATCACGGCCTCCACCGAGACGGTGCGAATGGGCGGCAACCAGGTCCGGGAAGCCGGCAAGGCCATGGACGCCATCGAATCCCAGGTGCGCGAGGTGGCGTCGTTGATCGAGGCCATCTCGGCCGCCAGCGTGGAGCAAAGCGGCGGCCTGGGACAGATCAGCGAGGCGGTCTCCCAGATGGACCAGGTCACGCAGCAAAACGCTGCCCTGGTGGAAGAGTCTGCCGCCGCAGCTGCCAGCCTGGAGCGACAGGCCCGCGTGCTGGCCCAGGCGGTGGCCACGTTCAGGATCAGCGAGTTCAAGGAGATCGGCATGGCGCCCGCCGGCAGGGCATTGGCCGTTGCCTGAAGCGGGCAAGGCAAGGGCGCGGACAGGGCGCTCTCGCCTTCTTTTTGATCAAGTCAATGTAACTTACATAATTTCATTTTCAGATCAGAAATAAAGAAAGCCGCCGTTTTCCGGCGGCGGCTTGTCAAGGGCTGGGGGTCACCCCGCGCTGTTGCGGCCTTGCCAGCGCTCGGCGGGCTTGGTGTACATGGCGGCAATCTGCGATTCAAACCGCGCCATGAGGTTGTTGCGCTTGAGCTTGAGGGTGGGCGTCATCAGCCCGTTCTCAATGGTCCAGGGCTCCAGTTCCAGGTGCACGGCACGGGGGACCGCATAGCGGGCAAAGCTGGCCACCTGTTTCTCGATGCGGGCCAGCGCTTCACGCTCGGCGGCGGCGTGGTTCAGGCTCTTGGGATCTTCGGGATCCAGGCCCAGGCGCTGGGCCATGGCCTGCCATTCACCACGCTCGATGACGGCCACGGCGGCGATGAAGGGGCGGTCTTCGCCCACGACAAAGACCTGGGTGAAGAACGGGTCGCCGGTGATGGCCAGCTCCAGGTCCGCCGGTGGAATCTTCTCGCCGGTGGAGGTGACGATGATTTCCTTGATGCGGCCCTGGATGCGCACGCGCCCATCCTCGATCACGGCCTGGTCGCCGGTGCGCAGCCAGCCGTCGTCTGTGAAGGTCTTGGCGGTGTCTTCGGGGCGTTGCCAGTAGCCCCGCATCACGCAGGGCCCCCGCACCTGCAGTTCCCGATTCTCGCCAATGCGCACTTCCACGCCCGGCAGGGCGCGGCCCACGGTGGCCGGGTGGTTGTCCTCCAGCGTGTTGGCACAGACCACGGGCGAGGTCTCGGTCATTCCGTAGCCCTGGATCAGCGGCAGGCCCAGGCCGAGAAAACAGCGCGCAATCGTGGGCGACAGCGGCGCGCCACCGCTCACGGCCACGCGCACACGCCCGCCAAACTGGGCCAGCAGCGGCTTGGCCACCAGATGGTTGAGCACGGGCCAGGGCAGCCATTGCATCCAGCCCGGCACGTCGGGCTGGGGCGCCTGCGCATCGGCAATGCCTTGTGTTTCACAAAAGCGTTGCCAGCCCCTGGCCTGGGCCAGTTCGAACAGCTGGGCCTTGAGCGGTGCGCGCGCCAGCGCCTCCATGACCTTGGCGTGCACGCGCTCGTAGATGCGCGGCACGGAGACCAGCACCGTGGGACGCTGGGTCTTGAGATCCTCGGCCAGTTGAGCCACGGAGCGCGCATAGGCCACGCAGGCGCCCACGGCCATCGCCAGGTAGTAGCCTGCCGTGCGCTCGAAGGTGTGCGACAGCGGCAGGAAGGACAGGAAAACATCATCGCTGCGCGGCAGCAGCCGCTGCATCACGGCCTGTACGTTGGAGACCACGTTGCGGTGCGTGAGCATCACGCCCTTGGGCTTGCCCGTGGTGCCCGAGGTGTAGACGACGGTGGCCAGGTCCTCGGCAGAGGGAGGCGGGGGCAGGGGGACTGCGCCGCCTTCAGCCAGCCATTGGGCCAGCGGTTGCACGGGGATCTGGCGCAGGGCCTCCAGTGCAGCGGCATCGCCTTCGGTGTCAGGCTCTGCGGCCCGGGAAGCCGGCTTGGCCGATGCCACGACCACCTTGCGCAGCTCCGGCAAGGCCTGGCCGGTGGCGCAGATCCTGTCCCAGATCGATGCCTGGGCCACGAAGAGCATGGACACCTGGGCATTGGCCAGGATGTAGGCAATGCTGCCTGCGTTGTCTATGGAATGCAGGGGCACCGGCACATGGCCGCAGCGCAGGCTGGCCAGGTCGATGGACATGGCATCCAGCCCGTTGGGCAAAAGAATGGCAATGCGCGAGCCCGGTGCCAGCTCCTGCGCGGCCAGGGCCTGCGCCCACCGGGCCACGCGCTCGCCGGTCTGCGCCCAGTTCAGGGACTTCCAGCTGCGCGCATCCTCGTCATAGGCCCGATAGGCCTCGCCTGCGGGCGTCTGCTGCACGCGCAGGGCCAGCATTTCCACCAGGGTGGCGGCCGTGGCCATGCTGGCATCGGCAGGCAGGCTCATGGCCAGGGAAAGGGCGCGGGCTGGATCTTGGATGCTCATGCGAAGAGGTGCGGACCGAAGTGGATGGTGCCGCTGATGATAGCTGCCGGTTACCGCAGGCCCCGGCGTCAGCTTCGGACATGTGCAGAGTTGGCAGCGAGGTTTATGCTGCACTGCAGCGTTCTCGGGCGATGCGCCTGAAGCGAACCAGGAGCCGCATGCCCGCCTACGTCGCCACTGTTGCCCAGCCAGCCAGGGTTCAGATGAACCCGAGTTCAGGACGCTGCAGCCAGACCGTTCCTGAAGTGCTGACGCATGGCCTGCGCGGCGGCCGCGCCATCGCGGCGCAACAGGGCCTGCATGACGGTCTCATGCTCGGCCAGCGAGTCCTCGATGCGGCCCTGCTTGAACAGCGATTTGTGGCGGTTGAGCTTCATGACCTTGCGCAGGTCGGCCACCAGCTGGTTGCGCCAGCGGTTGTCGGCGATCTGCAGCAGCTGCATGTGAAAGCTCTCGTTGAGCTCGAAGAAGCGGTCTGCATCGCGCATCTGCGCCTTGAGTTCCTCATGGGTCTGCTGCAGGGCGGCAAGTTCCTCATCGCTGCCCGATTCGGCCACGACCTGCACGGCATCGGATTCCAGCAGGCTCAGCAGGTGATAGACATCGGCAATGTCCTTGGACGACACCTCGGTCACATAGGCGCCACGGCGCACCTTCATGGTCACCAGGCCCTCGGCGGCCAGCACCTTCAGGGCCTCGCGCAGCGGGGTGCGGCTGATGCCGTATTCCTCGGCAATCTTCAGTTCGTCGATCCAGTCACCAGGCGCCAGTTCGTGCGCGAAGATGCGCAGGCGCAGCTTCTCTGCCACCTGTTCGTAGAGCGCGCGGGGAGTGAGGGTGTTTGTCGACATGTGGCCCGGATTGTATCGGCAAAGATATTTTGAATGAATAATTATGAATGATGTAAACTGCGGCAGCTCTGGGGCATGCCCTCAAGGGCACCTGTCATTCACGAGCCTGAGAACATGAGACAAGACCATCCGACAGCGCAGAACGGCCAGGAATTCGCAACTGCCGACCTGCAGAAATGGGCCCAGGCGGCCGCCAAGGCCGCTCCAGGGGGCGACATCCAGGCACTGCACTGGACCACGCCCGACGGCATCGACGTCAAGCCGCTGTACACGGCGGCAGACACGGCGGATCTGCCCCATACGGATAGCCTGCCAGGCTTCGAGCCCTACATCCGCGGCCCCCAGGCCACCATGTACGCGGGCCGGCCCTGGACCATTCGCCAGTACGCGGGCTTTTCCACGGCCGAGGAGTCCAACGCCTTCTACCGCAAGGCGCTGGCCGCCGGCGGGCAGGGCGTGTCGGTGGCTTTCGACCTGGCCACGCACCGGGGCTACGACAGCGACCATCCGCGTGTCACGGGCGACGTGGGCAAGGCCGGCGTGGCCATCGATTCGGTCGAGGACATGAAGGTGCTGTTCGACCAGATCCCGCTGGACAAGATCAGCGTGTCCATGACCATGAACGGCGCCGTGCTGCCCGTGCTGGCCGGCTACGTGGTGGCGGCCGAGGAGCAGGGCGTGGCCCAGGACCAGCTGTCGGGGACCATACAGAACGACATCCTCAAGGAGTTCATGGTCCGCAACACCTATATCTACCCGCCCCAGCCGTCGATGCGCATCATCGGCGACATCATCGAGTACACGAGCCGGAACATGCCCAAGTTCAACTCGATCTCGATCTCGGGCTATCACATGCAGGAGGCGGGCGCCAACCAGGCGCTGGAACTGGCCTTCACGCTGGCCGACGGCAAGGAGTACGTGAAGACCGCCACGGCCAAGGGCATGGATGTGGACGATTTCGCGGGCCGGCTGTCCTTCTTCTGGGCCATCGGCATGAATTTCTATCTGGAAATCGCCAAGATGCGCGCGGCCCGCCTGCTGTGGTGCCGCATCATGAAGGGTTTCGGCGCCAAGAAGGCCAAGAGCCTGATGCTGCGCACGCACTGCCAGACTTCGGGCTGGTCGCTGACCGAGCAGGACCCCTACAACAACGTGGTGCGCACCACCATCGAGGCCATGGCCGCCGTCTTCGGCGGCACGCAGAGCCTGCACACCAACAGCTTTGACGAAGCCATTGCGCTGCCCACCGAATTCTCGGCCCGCATTGCGCGCAACACGCAGCTGATCATCCAGGAAGAGACCCACATCACCAATGTGATCGACCCCTGGGCCGGCAGCTACATGATGGAAAAGCTGACCCAGGACATGGCCGACGCCGCCTGGAAGATCATCGAGGAGGTCGAGGCCATGGGCGGCATGACCGCCGCCGTGGATTCGGGCTGGGCCAAGCTCAAGATCGAGGCCGCCGCCGCCGAGAAGCAGGCGCGCATCGACTCGGGCAAGGATGTCATCGTCGGCGTCAACAAGTACAAGCTGGCCAAGGAAGACGCCATCGACATCCTCGAGGTGGACAACGTCAAGGTGCGCGACAGCCAGATCGCGCGCCTGAACCAGATCAAGGCCAGCCGCGATGCCGCCAAGGTCGAGGCCGCCCTTCAGGCCCTGACCCAGGCCGCCGAAAGCGGCGAGGGCAACCTGCTGGACCTGTCCATCCAGGCCGTGCGCCTGCGTGCCACGGTGGGCGAGGTCTCGGACGCACTGGAGAAGGTTTTCGGGCGCCACCGCGCCGATACACAGAAGGTGACCGGCGTGTATGCAGCAGCCTACGACTCGGCCGAGGGCTGGGAAAAGCTCAAGGGCGAGATCGATGCATCGTCCGAGCAGCTGGGCCGACGCCCGCGCGTGATGATCGCCAAGCTGGGCCAGGACGGCCATGACCGCGGCGCCAAGGTGGTGGCCACGGCCTTTGCCGACCTGGGCTTCGACGTGGACATGGGCCCGCTGTTCCAGACGCCCGAGGAATGCGCGCGCCAGGCCATCGAGAACGACGTGCACGCCGTGGGCGTGTCCACGCTGGCGGCAGGCCACAAGACCCTGGTGCCGGCCATCATCGAGGAGCTGCGCCGCCAGGGCGCGGACGACATCATCGTCTTCGTGGGCGGCGTGATTCCCGCGCAGGACTACGACTTCCTCTACAACGCCGGCGTCAAGGGCGTCTATGGCCCGGGCACACCCATCCCGGCCAGCGCCAAGGACGTGCTCGAGCAGATCCGCCAGGCCAACAGCCTCTGAGCCCGCCGCAGTGACTCCCGAGCAAATGCAAGACGGCATCCTGAACGGCAACCCTGCCGTTCAGCGCCGGGCGATGGCCAAGGCCATCACCCTTTTGGAATCCACGCGCACGGATCACCGCGCTGCGGCCGATGGGCTGCTCACGGCCCTTCTGCCGCATACGGGCGGGTCTTTCCGCCTGGGCATCAGCGGCGTGCCGGGCGTGGGCAAAAGCACCTTCATCGAGACGCTGGGCCTGTTCCTGATTGGGCGCGGCCTTCGCGTGGCGGTGCTGGCCATCGACCCCTCATCCACCGTGTCGGGCGGCTCCATCCTGGGCGACAAGACGCGCATGGAGCAGTTGTCCGTTCATCCGGATGCCTACATCCGCCCCAGCCCCAGCAGCGGCACCCTGGGCGGCGTGGCCGAGAAAACCCGCGAGGCCATGCTGGTCTGCGAGGCGGCTGGCTACGATGTGGTCATCGTCGAGACCGTGGGCGTGGGCCAGAGCGAGATCGCCGTGCAGGGCATGTGCGACATGTTCTGCCTGCTGCAACTGCCCAATGCGGGCGACGACCTGCAGGCCATCAAGAAGGGCGTGATGGAGCTGGCCGACCTGGTGGTCATCAACAAGGCCGACATCGACCCGCATGCCGCCACGCGCGCCCAGGCCCAGATCACCTCCAGCCTGCGCCTGCTGGGCATGCACGGCAACCCCGAGCATGCCCACCACGACGAGCGCCTTTGGCAGCCCCAGGTCATCACCATCAGCGCGCTCAAGAAGGAGGGCGTTGAAGGTTTCTGGGGTGCGGTGGAGGAATTCCGCCGCCTGCAGCAGGCCAACGGGCGCCTGGCGCTGCGCCGCGAACGCCAGGCGCTGTCCTGGATGTGGGAGCGTATCGACTCCGGCCTCAAGCAGGCCTTCCGGCAGCATCCGCAGGTGCGGGCGCTGCTGCCCCAGCTGCAGGCCGACGTGGCAGCAGGGCGCATCGCGGCCAGCACGGCCGCCAGAAATCTGCTGCAGGCGCAGGCAGGCCCCGTGGCGGCGCCGCAGTGACGGCCGACAAGACAAGACCAGACAAACCTTACCGTTAGACGTTAGAGGAATCGCAGCATGCAAGACATCCTGGATCAACTGGAGACAAAGCGCGAACAGGCCCGCCTGGGTGGCGGCCAAAAGCGCATAGACGCACAGCACAAGAAGGGCAAGCTCACGGCGCGAGAGCGCATCGAGCTGCTGCTGGACGACGGCACCTTCGAGGAATGGGACATGTTCGTCGAGCACCGCTGCACCGACTTCGGCATGGAAGACAGCAAGATCCCCGGCGACGGCGTGGTCACCGGCTACGGCATGATCAACGGCCGCCTGGTCTTCGTCTTCAGCCAGGACTTCACCGTCTTCGGCGGTGCGCTGTCCGAGACCCATGCCGAGAAGATCTGCAAGGTCATGGACCAGGCCATGAAGGTCGGCGCCCCCGTGATCGGCCTCAACGACTCGGGTGGCGCCCGCATCCAGGAAGGCGTGGCCTCGCTGGGCGGCTATGCCGACGTGTTCCAGAAGAACGTGCTGGCCAGCGGCGTGGTGCCGCAGATCTCCATGATCATGGGCCCCTGCGCGGGCGGCGCCGTGTACTCGCCGGCCATGACCGACTTCATCTTCATGGTCAAGGACAGCAGCTACATGTTCGTCACCGGCCCCGAAGTGGTGAAGACCGTGACGCACGAGGAGGTCACGGCCGAGGAGCTGGGCGGCGCCATCACCCACACCACGCGCAGTGGCGTGGCCGACATGGCCTTCGACAACGACGTGGAGGCGCTGATGATGCTGCGCCGCCTCTACAACTACCTGCCGCTGAACAACCGCGAGAAGGCGCCCGTGCGCTACACCTCGGACCCCGTGGACCGCGCCGACAAGTCGCTGGACACCCTGGTGCCCGACAACGCCAACAAGCCCTACGACATGAAGGAGCTGATCCTGAAGACCGTGGACGACGGCGACTTCTTCGAGTTGCAGCCCGACTACGCCAAGAACATCCTCACGGGCTTTGCGCGCATGGACGGGCAGACCGTGGGCATCGTCGCCAACCAGCCCCTGGTGCTGGCCGGCTGCCTGGACATCAAGAGCTCCATCAAGGCCGCGCGCTTCGTGCGTTTCTGCGATGCCTTCAACATCCCCGTGGTCACCTTCGTGGACGTGCCCGGCTTCATGCCCGGCACCAGCCAGGAGTACGGCGGCATCATCAAGCACGGCGCCAAGCTGCTGTACGCCTATGCCGAGGCCACGGTGCCCAAGATCACCGTCATCACGCGCAAGGCCTACGGCGGCGCCTATGACGTGATGGCCTCCAAGCACCTGCGCGGCGACGTCAACCTGGCCTGGCCCCATGCCGAGATCGCCGTGATGGGCGCCAAGGGCGCCGTGGAGATCATCTTCCGCGAGGACAAGAACGACCCGGCCAAGCTGGCCGCGCGCGAGGCCGAGTACAAGGCCCGCTTCGCCAACCCCTTCGTGGCGGGCGCGCGCGGCTTCATCGACGATGTGATCCAGCCGCATGAGACGCGCAAGCGCATCTGCCGCTCGCTGCAGATGCTCAAGAACAAGCAGCTGGAAAATCCGTGGCGCAAGCATGGAAACATCCCTCTGTGACCAAGCCCTGATATCAAAGATCGAATCCAGAAAAAACAGGCTGCGAAGATGTTCAAGAAGATCCTGATTGCCAACCGCGGCGAGATTGCCTGCCGCGTCATCGCCACCGCCCGCAAGATGGGCATACAGACCGTGGCGGTGTACTCCGATGCGGACCGCGAGGCACGCCACGTCAAGCTGGCCGACGAGGCCGTGCACATCGGTGCCGCTCCCAGCCGCGAGTCCTACCTGCAGGCCGACCGCATCATTGCCGCCTGCAAGCAGACCGGCGCGCAGGCCGTGCACCCGGGCTATGGCTTCCTGTCCGAGAACGAGGCCTTCGCCCGGCGCGTGGAGGAAGAGGGCATCGCCTTCATCGGCCCCAAGCACGCGGCCATCGCGGCCATGGGCGACAAGATCGCCTCCAAGAAGCTGGCCGACAAGGCGGGCGTGAGCACCATCCCCGGCTACAACGATCCCATCGCCGGCCCCGAGGCCGCCGTGGAAATCGCCAAGGGCATCGGCTACCCCGTGATGATCAAGGCCAGCGCCGGCGGCGGCGGCAAGGGCCTGCGCGTGGCCTACAACGACAAGGAAGCCTTCGAGGGCTTTGCCAGCTGCCAGAACGAGGCACGCAACAGCTTCGGCGACGACCGCATCTTCATCGAGAAGTTCGTGCAGGAGCCGCGCCACATCGAGATCCAGGTGCTGGGCGACGGCCACGGCAACGTGATCTACCTGAACGAGCGCGAATGCTCCATCCAGCGCCGGCACCAGAAGGTGATCGAAGAGGCGCCATCCCCCTTCATCAGCGACGCCACGCGCCGCGCCATGGGAGAGCAGGCCGTGGCCCTGGCCAAGGCCGTGGGCTACCAGAGCGCGGGCACGGTGGAGTTCGTGGTGGGCAAGGACCAGGATTTCTACTTCCTGGAAATGAACACCCGCCTGCAGGTGGAGCATCCGGTGACCGAGTGCATCACCGGCCTGGATCTGGTCGAGCAGATGATCCGCGTGGCCGCTGGCGAGAAGCTGGCCATCGCGCAGGAAGACGTCAAGCGCGATGGCTGGGCCATCGAGTGCCGCATCAACGCCGAGGACCCGTTCCGCAACTTCCTGCCGTCCACCGGCCGCCTGGTGCGCTTTTCGCCGCCCGAGCAGACCATGTGGCAGGCCGACACCGGCCACCTTCATGGCGTGCGCGTGGATACGGGCGTGTATGAAGGCGGCGAAATCCCGATGTTCTACGACTCGATGATCGCCAAGCTCATCGTGCACGGCAGCGACCGCAACGACGCCATCGCCAAGATGCGCGAGGCGCTCAACGCCTTCGTGATCCGGGGCATCAGCTCCAACATCCCGTTCCAGGCCGCGCTGCTGGCCCATCCCAAGTTCAAGAGCGGCGAGTTCAACACCGGCTTCATCGCCGAGCACTACGCCCACGGCTTCCACGCCGAGGATGTGCCGCACGGCGACCCCGACTTCCTGGTCGCCCTGGCAGGCCACATGAACCGCCGCTACCGCGCGCGCGCCGCCACCATCAGCGGCCAGATGCGCGGTCATGAGCTCAAGGTCTCGGCCGACTACTGCGTGGTCGTGCTGGGGGCCGATGGCAAGCACCAGTACCGCGAGGTGCAGGTTTCCGACTTCGACGCGGAAAGCCGCGCCAGCACCGTCACCGTGGACGGCAAGCCCTACACCTTCCGCAGCGAGACGCCGATGCGCGCCATGTGCGTGCAGGGCAGCTGCAACGGCAAGCCCTTCACGGCGCAGGTCGAGCGCGGCACGGCCAGGAACCCGCTGGCCCTGCGCGTCATCCACAACGGCACGCAGATCGACGCCCTGGTGCTGTCGCCGCGCGGCGGCGAACTGCACCGGCTCATGCCCTACAAGGCACCGCCGGACCTGTCCAGGTTCCTGCTGTCGCCCATGCCGGGCCTGCTGGTGGACGTGGCCGTGCAGCCGGGCCAGAAGGTGCAGGCCGGCGAAAAGCTGGCCGTGATCGAGGCCATGAAGATGGAAAACATCCTGTTCGCGTCGCAGGACGGTGTGGTCAGCAAGATCAGCGCCGGCAAGGGCGACTCGCTGGCCGTGGACGATGTGATCCTGGAATTTGAGTGATGTCCGCGTGATTCCTGCGCCGCAGGCGTCGACCAGAGAAAAGGCCGGGCAGCAGACCCGGCCTTTTCATCTCCACTGTCGCTTCAACTGCTTTGCCGCACCACCAGCTCATATCCCAGATCCAGGCTGTGCAATGGCAAGGCCTCGCCGCGCATCAATTGCAGCAGCATGCGCGCGCCTTCGGTTCCGATATGGCCGCGCGGCGTGCGGATGGTGGTCAGTGGCGGCACCATCTGGTCGCTGCCGGGCAGGTCGTTGAAGCCGGCGATGGCGATCTGCTGCGGCACGCGGATGCCGCGGCGCAGGGCTTCGAGCAGGGCGCCCTGGGCGATGTCATCGTTGCAGAAGAAGAGGGCATCGACGGATGGAGCCAGCCGCAGGGCGGCGTCCAGCAGCTCGGCGCCCAGCGCCATCGAAGTGGGGCGGGGCCACAGCAGTTCCAGGGCCGGGTCGTGCAGGCCCGCGTCCTGCAGGGCCT
>NZ_JTKZ01000300.1:0-4329 GCF_000799035.1 Delftia sp. ZNC0008 | reverse complement strand
CTGCTCAAGTACGCCGATTCCGCCCACAAGGACAAGCCGGTCGTGCTGTTCGACGAGAGCGTGCACCGTGTGTACCTGGGCCAGTCGGGCCTGATCGGCGGCGGTTTCCCCACGCACAAGACGACCATGACCGCGCTGCCCGGTGCACGCGAGCTCAAGGACGGCGAGGACCAGATGGAGCTTCGCTTCGAGTCGCCCGACATGGGCGGCGTGAAGCTGGTCAAGATCTGGACGCTCAAGCGCGGTGCCTACGACATCGGCGTGCGCCATGAAGTGGTGAACACCGGCACGACTGCCGTGAACCCGCAGCTGTACCTGCAGCTGGTGCGCGACGGCAACAAGCCCGAAGGCGAAGAGTCCACCATGTACTCCACCTTCACGGGCCCGGCCGTCTACACCGACGAGAAGAAGTACCAGAAGGTCGAGTTCAAGGACATCGAAAACGGCAAGGCCAGCGTCGAGAAGTCGTCCTCGGGCGGCTACGTGGCCATGGTCCAGCATTACTTCGCCAGCGCTTGGCTGCTGGCCGAAGGCGTGCAGCGCGAGAACTTCCTGCGCAAGGTGGACAGCAACCTCTACGCCGTCGGCATGATCACGCCCGTGGGCACCATCGAGCCCGGCCAGAGCAAGAGCGTGGAAGCGCGCCTGTTTGCCGGACCCCAGATCGAAAAGCGCCTGGAGGCTCTGGCCCCCGGCCTGGAACTGGTCAAGGACTATGGCTGGCTGACCATCCTGGCCAAGCCGCTGTACTGGCTGCTGGACAAGCTGCACGGTTTCCTGGGCAACTGGGGCTGGTCCATCGTGGCCCTGGTGCTGCTGCTGAAGATCGCCTTCTACTGGCTCAATGCCAAGGCCTACTCCTCGATGGCCAAGATGAAGGCCATCAACCCGCGCATCATGGAAATGCGCGAGCGCCTCAAGGACAAGCCCCAGCAGATGCAGCAGGAGATGATGCGCATCTACCGCGAGGAAAAGGTCAACCCCATGGGCGGCTGCCTGCCCATCATCATCCAGATCCCGGTGTTCATCGCGCTGTACTGGGTGCTGCTGTCCAGCGTGGAAATCCGCAACGCCCCCTGGATCGGCTGGATCACCGACCTGTCGGCCAAGGACCCGCTGTTCATCCTGCCCGTGCTGATGACCCTGTCGTCGCTGCTGCAGACCGCGCTGAACCCCGCTCCGCCGGATCCGATGCAGGCCAAGATGATGTGGATCATGCCCCTGGTCTTCAGCGTGATGTTCTTCTTCTTCCCGGCCGGCCTGGTGCTGTACTGGCTGACGAACAACATCCTGTCCATTGCCCAGCAGTGGATCATCAACACCCGCATGGGCGTGCCGCCGCAGTTCAATCTGCCCAACTTCGGCAAGACCAAGCCTGCCAAGTAAGCCTGCGAAGGCCCTGGCTCCAAAGCCCGCTTCGGCGGGCTTTTTTCATGGGCGGCCTATCATCGGCGGCCTGAAATCCCTTCCCAAGAAAGCTCCATCCATGCTGCCCCGCCACAACGACCCCATTGCCGCCATCGCCACCGCTCCGGGGCGCGGCGCCGTGGGCATCGTGCGCGTCTCCGGCAAGGGGGTGGCGCCGCTGGTGCGGGTGCTGTGCGGGCGCGACCTCAAGCCGCGCGAGGCCACCTACCTGCCGTTGCGCGATGCCGCAGGCGGACCCATAGACCACGGCCTGGCCCTGTTCTTCCCGGCGCCGCACAGCTACACCGGCGAGGACGTGCTGGAGCTGCAGGCCCACGGCGGCCCGGTCGTGCTGCAGCTGCTGCTGGCACGCTGCCTGGAGGCGGCGCAAGAGCCTCTCGAAGGCCATCGCAGCGTACTGCCTGGCCTGCGCCTGGCCCAGCCTGGGGAATTCACCGAACGTGCCTTTCTCAACGACAAGATCGATCTGGCCCAGGCCGAAGCCATTGCCGACCTGATCGACGCCAGCACCGAGGCCGCCGCGCGCAGCGCGAGCCGCTCGCTGTCGGGAGCCTTCTCCGAGGAGATTCATGGCCTGCGCGATGCGCTGGTGCACCTGCGCATGCTGGTCGAGGCCACGCTGGACTTTCCCGAGGAAGAGATCGACTTCCTGCAAAAGGCCGATGCCAGCGGCCAGCTCGCGCGGCTGCGCGGCAAGCTGGACCAGGTGCTGTCGCGCGCCCACCAGGGTGCGCTGCTGCGCGAAGGCATCAAGGTCGTGATCGCAGGGCAGCCCAATGCGGGCAAGAGCTCGCTGCTCAATGCGCTGGCCGGTGCCGAGCTGGCCATCGTCACGCCCATCGCCGGCACCACGCGCGACAAGGTGCAGCAGACCATCCAGATCGAGGGCGTGCCCCTGCATGTGATCGACACGGCAGGCCTGCGCGAGAGCAGCGACGAGGTCGAGCGCATCGGCATCGCGCGCGCCTGGGACGAGATCGCCGCGGCCGATGCCGTGCTCTTCCTGCACGACCTCACGCGCATGGGCGACAACGACTATCTGGCCGCAGACGCGGCCATCGCCGAAACCCTGGCCCAGAAGCTGCCGGGCCAGGTGCCCGTGATCGATGTCTGGAACAAGACCGATCGCGCCGAGCCGGCCCAGCTGCAGGCGCATGGCGGGCGCGAAGGCAGCGTGGCGCTGTCGGCACGCACTGGCGACGGCCTGGATGCGCTGCGCCGGCGCCTGCTGGATGTGGCCGGATGGCAGTCCGCCCCCGAAGGCCTGTACCTGGCGCGCGCACGCCATGTGGAGGCGCTGCAGGCCGTGGCCGCGCACCTGGAAGAGGCCGAGCTGCAGCTGGCGGCCCAGGCCGCCCATCTGGACCTGCTGGCCGAGGAACTGCGCCTGGCCCAGGTCTCGCTGAACTCCATCACCGGGGAATTCAGCTCGGATGACCTGCTGGGTGTGATCTTCTCGAGCTTTTGCATTGGCAAGTGACAGAGGGGATGCGGGCTGAGCGCGGCATGCCCAGCACGGCTGATGGGATGGCGGCAATATTTATCTTTTGCTACAAAATTTGCCGTCGAAAACCCACGCGCCGGCATTGGCGTGCCCGCTGCCGTCGCTTAGCATGCGGCGTGCCGCAGCGGCCCTTGCCGCTGCCTGTCGCCGGGTGCCGTCCCGGAGCGGGTACGCGGCCCACTTCGAACCGGATCCGCCATGTCTTCTTCCTCCCACAATGATTTGCGGCCTTTGGCCCAGGCCATGTCGTCGGCCGTGGCTGTCGACGGTGTGCAGAACGCGCTGACCTCGGAGCAGTGGGATCTGCTGGCACCTTACCTGGTGCCCGTCACTATGGCCGCGGGCGAGCTGCTGTTTGCCGAAGGTTCGCTGGACCGCAATCTGTACTTCGTGGAGTCCGGCAGCCTCAGCGTGCACTACCAGGATGCCAAGGAGCGTATCCGCCTGGCCATCGTCGGTCCGGGCTCCATCCTGGGCGAGGGCGCCTTCTTCGCGCACCGGGCGCGCCACGCCACCGTGCAGGCTGCTGCGCCGGGGCGCCTGTGGTGCCTGACGGCCATGCGCTTCGCCGAACTCAGCAACCGCCAGCCCGGGGTGGCGCTGGCCCTGGTCATGGCCGCCGGCCAGGTCCTGGCGCGACGCGCGGTGGACAGCCGCCGCCGGGTGGCGAGCACCTGAGCAGCACCTGAACGGCACTTGGGCGAAGGCTCTCCGGGGGCCGGGTGGGATTACAGACCGGGCTTTGCTCTGCGACAAATTGATACAGCGGTTTTTGCAACACCTGTGCTCAAAATGTCGCCAAGTTGCAGGCACAATGCCGCGAGTTTGTGACTATTCGTGACAATGAGAGCCCCCATGTCTGTGTTCAACTGGTTTTCCCGCAAGCCTTTGCCCGAACAGGGCCGTGGTTCGCCTGGAAACGATGGCCAGGCCAACCCCGCGGCACGCCGTGATGCCGTCGCGGCCGGGCGCCGCAGCGAGCGGTCCGAGCGCCGTGAGCAGCTCTATGGCGTGGTGCGCGATGTCATGGTGCGTGCCGGGGTGTTGTCGGCCAGCTACAAGTTCAAGGTGCTCTCGCTGGACAGCGTGGGCCAGCGCTTCGTGGTGATGATGGACCTGGCACGGGCCTATGCCAGCGAAACCGCTCGGCTCAGCGAGATCGAGGCCATGCTGGCCCAGGCGGCCAAGGCCCGCATGGGCGCGGTCGTGACAGCCGTGTACTGGCGGGTCAGCGACCAGAACGCCGCCGCCCAGGCCCAGGTGCATTCCGTGGCCGTGCGCACACCGCGTCCCGTCCAGCCCGTGGCCGTCCCCGCCGTGGCTGCGATGGAGGCCGTGGCGCCCCAGCGCCGCAGGCAGGACACGGCGCCGTTCGAGCCCATAGACGATCAGGAAAT
>NZ_JTKZ01000404.1:0-3533 GCF_000799035.1 Delftia sp. ZNC0008 | reverse complement strand
CCGCGTCGCCAAGCCCAGGCCGGCGCGCACCAGGCTCTCGGGCGCGGCGGCGGCATCGCTTTCCACGATCTGATTGGGGCTCAGCCCCTGGCGGGCGAACAGCGCCAGCAGCAGGGCCTGCTCATGGTGCTGCGCGGGCGCGCCGATCCAGGGCAGTTGCGCCAGGTCCTTCCAGCCCGATTGCAGGACGCGCTCGCGCAGCGCGGGCGGCGCCGCCACACGGTAGTGCAGTGTCTGCAGCACCAGCGCGCCCAGGTCGCGCGGCATGTGGGCGCCGATGTAGAACGCGCCCTGCAGGCCGCCGGCCGCGACCTGCGCGCGCAGCTCCTCGGCCCAGCCCTGGCGTGTCTTGATGTCCAGCAGCGGCAGCGCCTCCACCAGGCCATGCAGCAGCGAGCCCAGGCGCAGCGCCTCGGGGTCGGCCACCGTGCCCAGCAGCAGCTGGCCGGTGACCTCGCCCTGCAGCTCGCGGGCCTGGCCCTGCAGCCGACCCGCTGCATCAAGCACCTGCCGAGCGGGCTCCATCAGGGCCTCGCCGGCCCGCGTGAGGCTGATGCGGCCCGGGCGCCGGTCGAACAGCGCCACGCCCAGCTCCTCCTCCAGCGCCTTGATCTGGGCCGTGATGGCGGGCTGGGTCAGGTGCAGGGCCTCGGCCGTGCGCGTGACGCTGCCCAGCGTGGCCGCCGTGACGTAGGCGCGCAGCTGATACATCTCCATGGGCGGCCAGCCTAGCGCAGGCGCCAGGGCCTGCGGCCCGGGCAGGCCCGGGTTTCAGGGAACATCCCTAGCCGTCTCATCGTTCACTCATCGAGGTAGCGCAGCTGCGTGGGCTCGATGCCCAGGCGCACCGGCATGCCCATGGGGAACATGGCAATGCCCGCGTAGTGCGCCTGGTCGGCGACCACGGCCACCTCTCCCACGCGCACGCGGTAGCGCGAGAACTCGCCCAGGAATTCGGCGCTCTCGATCTGCCCTTCCACCCACACACGCGAGGCATCGCCCGCATCGTCGCGCACCGCAATCTGCACCTGGTGCGGCCGGAAGGCCAGCGCCGCACGCCCCGGCACGGGCGGCTGGGCCGGGCGCGGCAGGGTCAGCGTGCCCAGGCCCGGCACCTTGAAGACCAGCGACTCGCCTATCGTCGGCAGCACCTCGCCCTCCAGCACATTGGCCGTGCCGACAAAGCCCGCCACGAAGCGGTTGGCCGGGTAGTCGTACAGCCCCGCCGCCGAGCCCACCTGCTGCAGCACGCCCTTGTCCAGCACGGCCATGCGGTCGGCCGTGGTCATGGCCTCTTCCTGGTCGTGGGTGACGAAGATGGTGGTCAGGCCCAGCTTGCGCTGCAGGCTGCGCAGTTCCTCGCGCATCTGCACGCGCAGCTGCTTGTCGAGGTTGGACAGCGGCTCGTCCAGCAGCAGCAGCTTGGGCGCGATCACCACGGTGCGCGCCAGCGCCACGCGCTGCTGCTGCCCGCCCGACAGCTGGCCCGGGCGGCGCTGCGCGTACTGCGACAGGCCCACCAGCTCCAGCACCTCGCCCACCTTGCGGCGGATGGTGTCGCGGCTTTCGCGGCGCTCGACCAGGCCGAAGGCCACGTTGTCGTACACCGTCATGTGCGGCCACAGCGCGTAGTTCTGGAACACCATGCCGATGTTGCGCGCATGCGGCGGCACCCCCGTGATGTCCTGCCCGCCCACCAGCAGCTCGCCGCGCTGGTGCCGGTTGAAGCCCGCGATCAGCCGCAGCAGCGTGGACTTGCCCGAGCCCGAAGGCCCCAGCAGCGCGAAGAACTCGCCGGGCTCGATCTTGAGGTTGACGTCGCGCAGCACTTCGTTGCTGCCATAGCTCAGGCTGATGTGCCTGCATTCGAGGGAGACAGGGTCCAGGTGCATGGCGGTTCACTCCGAAGTCGATTGCACGGTGGCGCGCGAGCGCTCCACGAAGCGGTGCGAGAAATACGTGCCCAGGCCGACCACGACCACGGCCAGCACGCCCAATGCCGCACCGGGCCCGCGCCCCGAGATGCTTTGCATGTACAGGTAGATGCCGTAGCTCATGGGCGCCTGGCTCTGGGCCGAGGCCAGCATGATGGTGGCCGACAGCTCCACCGCCGCCGTGATGAAGCTGGTGACGAAGCCGGCCAGGATGCCGCCGGCCATCAGCGGCACCATCACGCGCCGTATCACGCTGGTGCGGCCCGCGCCCAGGCTTTGCGCGGCCTCCTCCAGCGAGATGTGCACCTGCTGCAGCGCCGCCATGCACGAGCGCAGCGCATACGGCAGCCGCCGCACCGCATAGGCCAGCATGATCAGCACCCAGGTGGTGACGATGGGCGTATCGGTGAAGGGCAGGTTTACGCCCTTGAACAGCCGCAGGTAGCCGATGGCCAGCACCAGCCCCGGAATCGCCAGCGCCACCGAGGCCAGGTAGTCCAGCCACTGCCGGGCAGGCAGCCGGGTGCGCAGGATCAGGTAGGCGATGGCGGTGCCGATCACCACGTCGATGCCCGCCGCCATCAGGCAGTACAGCAGCGTGTTGCCGATCATGTAGCCCGAGTCGGTGAACACCGTGGCGTAGTGCTCCAGCGTATAGCTGTCGGGCAGCACCGAGAAGCTCCAGACCTTGGAGAACGACATCAGCAAGATGCCGATGTGCGGCGCCAGCACCACCAGCAGCACCAGGGCGATCCAGCCATAGGCCAGCAGCGCCTCCCAGGCCGACAGCCGGCGCTTTTGCAGCGCGCTGCCGCCCTTTTGCAAGGTGGCGTAGTCCTTGCCCTTCATCACCCGCGCGGCCAGCCACAGGGCGACGATGGAGAACGCGATCATGATCACGCTGATCACATAGCCCAGCGGATCATCGAGCCCCACCGAGGTGATGCGCAGATAGGCCTGGGGCGCCAACATATTGGTCACGCCCATCACCAGCGGCGTGCCCAGGTCGTCGAACACTTTCACGAACACCAGGGCCGCGCCCGCCAGGTAGCCGGGCATGGCCAGCGGAAAGATCACGCGCCGGAACAGCCGGAATCCACGCGAGCCCAGGTTCAGCGCCGACTCCTCCATGGCCCCGTCGATATTGCGCATGGCCGCCACGAGGTTGAGCAGGATGAACGGGAAGTAGTGGATGCTCTCCACGAAGATCACGCCCGTCAGCCCCTCCATGATGGGCACGGTGAAGCCGAACCAGTCGTCCAGCAGCAGGTTGACCGAGCCGCTGCGCCCGAAGATCAGCTGCAGCGCCACCGCCCCCACGAAGGGCGGCATGATCAGCGGCAGCACGCCCAGCGTCTGTATCAGCAGCGCGCCCCGGAACTCGAAGCGCACCGTCAGGTAGGCCAGCGGCACGGCGATCAGGCTGGCGAAGAACACGCTGGCCAGGGACACGCCCAGGCTGTTGAAGAACGACTCGCGGAAGACGGTCTGGCCGAAGAAATTGCCGAAGTGCCCCAGCGTGAGCCCGCCGCCTTCATTGACGAAGGCGGTGTAGACCACCATGCCCACGGGCACGATGAGAAAGGCCAGCAAACGCGG
>NZ_JTKZ01000113.1:0-5399 GCF_000799035.1 Delftia sp. ZNC0008 | reverse complement strand
GGCCAGCGCCGGGGCGGCTGCTGGCTGCTGCGCGATGGCCCGGGCGGCCGCGCGGCCCATCACCACGCATTCGAGCAGCGAATTGCTGGCCAGCCGGTTGGCGCCGTGCAGTCCGGTGCGCGCCACCTCGCCGATGGCGCGCAGGCCATCGACATCCGTGCGCCCGTCGATATCGGCCAGCACGCCGCCGCAGGCGTAGTGGGCGCAGGGGGCCACGGGAATCGGCTGCGTCGCAATGTCGATGCCATGGCTGGCGCACAGGGCCATCACGCCCGGGAAATGCGACTGCAGCCAGGCGCGGGGCCTGTGGCTGATGTCCAGGTGCACGAAGGCCAGGCCATGGCGGTCCATCTCGTGCCGGATGGCCCGGGCCACGATGTCGCGCGGCGCCAGTTCGGCCCGCTCGTCATGGGCAGGCATGAAGCGCGTGCCGTCCGGCAGGCGCAGCAGGGCGCCTTCGCCACGCAATGCCTCGGAGACCAGGCCGGCCGCGCGGCCGCCCACCTGCAGGGCCGTGGGATGGAACTGCATGAACTCCAGATCACCCACGCGGCAGCCCGCGCGCCAGGCCATGGCCACGCCATCGCCCGTGGCGGTGGCCGGGTTGGTGGTGGCGGGATAGACCTGCCCCAGCCCGCCCGTGGCCAGCACGGTATGCGCGGCATGCCAGCGCTGCTGGCGGCCATCGGGCAGGCGCACCAGCGCGCCTGTGCAGTGCGCAGGCTGTCCTTCGGTCAGCAGGTCCAGCGCGCTGGTGTGTTCATGCAGATCGATGTTCGCGCGCTCCCGGCAGGCGCGCAGCAGGGCGGCGTGCACGGCCTGTCCGGTGCAGTCGGCGGCATGCACGATGCGGCGGCGGCCGTGGCCGCCCTCGCGCGTGAGGTGCAGGCCACCGCTGTCGTCACGCGTGAAAGGCACGCCGTGGGCCACCAGCCAATCGATGGCGTCGGGCGCCTGCTCAAGGATGGCGCGCACGGCCTGCGCATCGCACTGGCCTGCGCCCGCGACCAGGGTGTCCGCCAGGTGTTCGTCGATGCTGTCCTGTGCATCCAGCACGGCGGCAATGCCGCCCTGGGCCCAGGCGCTGGCGCATTCCTCGGCCGCGCCCTTGCTGAGCAGGGCCACGCGCAGATGCGGCGGCAGCGACAGGGCGGCGGCCATGCCGGCCAGGCCGGCGCCGATGATGAGTACGTCCATGGAGGGCTGGGTCATGGCGTGCTCCTCAGGCGGGACCGAAGTGCTGGAAGAGCGCCGCATCGCGCGCAAGGTCACCGCTGGCGCGCACGGGCTGGCGGTGGCCGGCCGCGAAAGCCAGCATGCGTTCGATGGGCCGGCGCGCGGCCTGGGCGATGGCGGGATCCACCTCGATGGCGCACAGGCCCTGCTCCAGGGCCAGCTCCACGCCCTGCAGGCTGTTCATCGCCATCCACGGGCACATGGCGCAGCTCTTGCAGGTGGCGCCCTGGCCGGCCGTGGGGGCGGGCAGGAAGGTCTTGCCCGGGTAGCGCATGCGCATGTCGTGCAGGATGCCCTGGTCGGTGGCGACGATGAAGGTGTCGGTGGGCAGCCGGCCAGCCGCGTTGATGAGCTGGGTGGTGGAGCCCACCACGTCCGCCTGGGCGGCCACGGCGGCCGGCGACTCGGGGTGCACGAGGATGGCGGCCTGCGGATACTCCAGCGCCATGGCGGCCAGTTCGTCGGCCTTGAACTCGTCATGGACCAGGCAGGAGCCATGCCACAGCAGCATGTCGGCGCCGGTCTGGCGCTGGATGTGGGCGCCCAGGTGGCGGTCGGGGGCCCAGAGGATCTTCTCGCCGCAGGCGTGCAGGTGGGCCACGATGTCCTGTCCCACCGACGATGTGACCACCCAGTCGGCACGCGCCTTCACCGCTGCGCTGGTATTGGCGTAGACCACGACCGTGCGGTCCGGGTGGGCGTCGCAAAAGGCGCTGAACTCGTCTGCCGGGCAGCCCAGGTCCAGCGAGCAGCTGGCGTCGTCGTCGGGCATGAGCACGCGCTTTTCCGGGCTGAGGATCTTGGCGGTCTCTCCCATGAAGCGCACGCCGGCCACGACCAGGGTGCTGGCCTGGTGCTGGGCGCCGAAGCGCGCCATCTCCAGCGAATCGCCCACGCAGCCGCCGGTCTCGCGCGCCAGGTCCTGCAGTTCGCCATCCACGTAGTAGTGGGCCACGAGCACGGCATCGCGCTCGTGCAGCAGGGCGCGTATGCGCTCGGTGGTCCGAAGGCGCTGGGCGCGGTCCAGTTCAGGGGGAATGCGGGCCCAGGCCTCGCCGATGCCGCACTGGCCGGCGTGGGAGAAATGGGGCTTGTCGTACTGCACGGATTTGAGCTGCATGGTGGCCGTCCGGGACTGTGGAAAAGGTCTGGTGATGGCTGCGAATAATATGCTCAATTTGAGTATTAGTGTGATGTTTTTTCCCGCACTGGTGTTTTGCGGCAGGCGGCAAGCCGAGGGGGCAGAAAGCGGCGCGGGGCCGTCTCAGCGCTGAAGCTGCACGTTGTTGCGGCCTGCGCCCTTGGCCTCGTACAGCGCTTCGTCGCCACGGCGCAGCATGGTGGCGGCCGTGTCCGTGGTGCCGCGCAGCGTGGCCACGCCCACGCTGGCGGTGACGGGCTCGCCGTGGGCCATGGGCGTGGAGGCCAGCAGTTCGCGCAGTTGCTCTGCAATGGCCACGGCCGCGTCGGCCGTGGTGTCGGGCAGCAGGGCCAGGAATTCCTCGCCCCCCATGCGGGCCAGCACGTCGGACTCGCGTAGCCGCATGCGGAAGGCGCGCGCCAGGGTGCGCAGCACGGCGTCGCCCATGTCATGGCCATGCTGGTCGTTGATGCGCTTGAAGTGGTCCACGTCGATGACGAGCACGCTCAAGGGGCGGCCGCTGCGGCGCGCCAGCGCCATGGCGAAGTCCAGCTGGAAATCGAAGCCCCGGCGGTTGAGCAGGCCCGTGAGCGGATCGCTGCGCGCCTGGTGCTCCAGCTCGGCATTGGCCTGCTGCAGCTGCAGGGTGCGCTCGCGCACCTGGCGCTCCATGGCCTCGTTGGCCGAGCGCAGCTGGGCAATGCTGCCGCGCAGCGCCTGCGAGAGGCGGTGCACTTCGCGGCTGCTGTGCAGCTGCGGAATGTCCGGCGCCGCGCCGCTGCCATCGATGCCGTTGGCCGCGCGGGCCAGGCGCTTGAGGTCCTGGCTGAGCCTTCGTGCCACCAGCCAGGCGATGACGGCGGCCACCAGCGCCGCCGCCAGGCCGCCGGCCAGCACCTGGTGCATGGCCTGGCGCGCGGGCGCATAGGCGCTGTCGTGCGGCTGGCGGGCCACGATGTGCCAGCCCATGGCCGTCACCCGGTTGTGGGCCTGCAGCGGCACGGTGGCCGTCAGAAAGCTCTGCGGACTGTCCTGCCAGCGCGCCACCTGCACGGGCAGCAGCGTGGCATCGGACGTATCGGCAGACACGGTATGGGCCACCGGCAGGCGCTGGTCCAGCGCCTGCAGCGGCTCCAGGCTGTCGCCCGGGGCGTGGATGATCTTGCCGTGGCGGTCAAAGATGAAGAGGCCGATCTGGCGATCCCCGCTGTCGGCCTGCTGCAAGGTCTGCATGGTCTCTCGCACCCATTCCCAGCTGCTGTGCATGCACAGCACGCCCTGCGTGAGTCCGCCCACGCGGATGGGCGCTGCAAAGTCCATGAACCGGCGCGGCGCGCCGTCGGCCGGGGGCGCAAGCAGCGCGGCCATGCGCGGCGAGGAGGCACGCACGTCGCCCACATGCACGCGCTGCAGCCCCGGCTCGAACCAGGGCCGGTCGCTGACATCGTGGCCCACCAGCAACTGGTCGGTGGCGCTGCGCACCGTGCCCTCGGCGTCGGCCACGCCTATCCAGAGGTTGGACGGCGTCAGCGAACGGGCGCGGTTGAGCAGCGCTCCCACGCCCGGGGAATCCAGCCCTTGCACCCACAGCTCCGGCGAAGCGGCCAGCACCTCCACGGTATGGGCACGGCTGAACAGCCCTTCAGACAACTGCCGCGCCGCGTTGGAGGCCATGGCATGCAGCGAGGCGCTGACCTCGCGCTCCATGCGCCAGCGCAGCAGTTCGCCGAAGGCCAGCGACATCAGCACCGTCACGCCCACCAGCAGCGAGCCGAAGACCAGGGCCAGTTGCGTGCGCAGGCCCAGGCGCTGCCAGCGGCCGGGCTCGGTGCTTGGGGGCGGGGCGGGGGAATCCGGGGGGGGAAGCTCGTTCAACGCAGAAATCCGTCGTCAACTGTTCTGAAGCGCAGCCCGGCGCATTGCCAGGCGGGTGGCCGCAAGGTCCCAGTCCCCCCATCCGCAGGATTTGAACAGCACCGGCACCTGCGGGCGCAGCCATTGCTCGCGCACCACCTGCTCCAGCGTGGGCAGGGCGGCCACGTCCATGCCCGCCTGCAGCAGATCACCGGCTTCGTGCAGCGCATCTGCGGTATCGACGACGACGCGGCCCGCCTGCGCAAGGCCCAGGCACAGGCTGGGCGCCAGCTCCACCATCTGCGGCGTGAAGGCGCCCACGGCCGAGACGAAGGCATCGGCGCGCGGGGCTGCATGCAGCACCACGGCGCGGGCCGGCGTGCAGGTCACGATCAGCGGGCAATGGCGCGCGGCGGCCTCCAGATCCTGCACGGCACTGGCCTGCAGGCCCATGGCATGCGCCTGGCTGACCAGTGACTGGGCGCTCTCGGCGCTGCGCGATGCCACCTGGACCTCGCGCACGCCCAGGCCTGCTGCAAAGGCCTGCATATGGGCCAGGCCCTGCACGCCGGCGCCCACGATCAGCAGCGGGCCCTGCGGATTGGGAGCCAGCCTTTGCGCGGCCAGCAGCGATACGGCGGCCGTGCGCCGCGCCGTGACCGTGGGGCCGTCCAGGATCAGGCGGCGCTCGCCCGTGGCCACATCGAAGACCACCACATCGCCCTGGATGGTGGCGCGCGGCGTGCCGGCATTGCCGGGCGTGAGGCTGATCAGCTTGGTCATGGCCACCTGCCCATCGGTGGCGGGCATGCAAAACAGGCTGCCTCCTGCGGGCAGTGGCATCACGATGCGCGGCGGCACCTGCACTGCCTGGGGCTGCAGCAGTACAGCCGCGATCTCTTCGGCCAGCTCCTTCCAGGGCAGCAGGGCGGCCGTGGCCTGCGCGTCTAGGGCGGCGGAGGAGTGCGTGCTGGAATGGCTCATGGCCGCGACTGTACACAGTAGGCGCGCGCAGGCCAATGCGCGATGTGTCCGGTGGTGCACCCAGGCCCGCGCGGGCCTGCGCAGGCACTACGATGTCGCCTATGTCACAAAAGCCTTCTTATCCGCGCGAGGAGCCCAGCTGGGACGGTTCGGCGCGGCCCGAAGCTCCCCGCAAGGAATCGGC
>NZ_JTKZ01000125.1:0-5767 GCF_000799035.1 Delftia sp. ZNC0008 | reverse complement strand
CCGCGTAGCCCTGGCCGCGCAAACCCTGGGACAAGAATGGCCGGGCCGACTTCAACCCGCCCCCCATGGGCCCGCGTGGCGCGCCAGCCACACGCACCGACCAGGCGGCACGCCTGCTCATGGCGCACATGGAATTCATGGAAGAACTCACCCACGAGGACTTCGAGGCATTGGCGCACTGCTCAGGCGAACATGGCGCCATGTTCCGCTGGATGGAGGCACAGTTCCAGGAATCCGGGGCCCGGCCCTTTGCCGTGCTGCGCGAACAACTGCGCGGCCTGCCTCACGAAACGCTGGCAGACAGGCTCATGAGCGGCCCCCACGCGCACCCCGAGGGCGAACTGCCCGAGCTGCGCCGTGAGTTGCGTGATGTCCTCAATCGCATGGTCATCGTCCACATCAAGGCTCAGATCGACGAAGCCTTGCGCGACATGGCACGGGACCCCAGCGCCGCCCAGCGCTATCGCGATCTCTTTGCCCGACAGCAGGCCCTGGAAAACCAGATGCGCACTTCCTCTTGAAATCGAGGTAAGCAGATATAATTGGGGGCTATCGGCAAGAGCGACAGCAGCACCTCCGGACCGGGCCCCGTGACGAACTCACGTGATTGCAGCAACTGCACGGCCCAATTTCCCGCAAGGACTGCACACCAAATGATCGCCCAGACATCTTGCCTGGAATATGTACGCTTCCCTGGCGGGCCTAGTCCGTCCGCGCGCGCTTAGGCGGCGCTTGTTTGAGTTTCCCTTTGTGTGTGTTCGCTCCCGACCGTGAGGTGCTCATGCCCGTTTCAAAGTCCGTGAAGTCCAAGCAGGCCCCCGAAGCTCCAGCGAAGCCCAAGACTTCGACAACCTCTTCAGCCCCGGCCGTCAAGGCCGGTGCCGGCAAAGCCGCTGCAGGACCGAAGAGCGCCGCATCTGCGGCCAAAGCAAAGAAAGATACCGACGTGGTAACCAAGTCCCAAGCCGAACTCAAAGCCATGGCCGACGAACTGCTCGCCGCCGCGACGCCCAAGCGTGGCCGCAAGAAGGCAGCCGAAGGCGACGACGCCCCCGCCCAGACAGAAAAGAAGCCTGCTGCCGCCAAGAAGGCGCCGGCCAAGGCCGCCACTTCCACCGCTGCAGCCAAGACCCCCGCCAAGCGCGGCCGCAAGCCCAAGGCCAAGGAAGCGGGCGACGACATGGACGACGCCGACCTGTCGGACATCGATGGCGACATCGATGGCGAAGTGGAAGGCGAAGTCGAGACCGAAGTGGAAGTCGAGGTCGAGGCCTCCTCGGCCCCGGCTGAAAAGGTCAAGCCCCTGCGCATGAAGATCAGCAAGGCCAAGGAACGTGCCTTGATGAAGGAATTCGGCCTGGACGAAACCGTCCTGACCGAAGAGGAAATGTCCACCCGCCGCCAGCGCCTGAAGGCGCTGATCAAGCTGGGCAAGACGCGCGGCTACCTGACGCACAGCGAAATCAACGACCACCTGCCCGACAAGCTGGTCGATGCCGAGACGCTGGAAGTCGTGATCTCCATGCTCAACGACATGGGCGTGGCCGTCTACGAGCAGACCCCCGACGCGGAAACCCTGCTGCTGAACAACACGGGCCAGTCCGCCACCACCGAAGAGGAAGCCGAGGAAGAGGCCGAAGCCGCCCTGTCCACGGTGGACTCCGAATTCGGCCGCACCACCGACCCCGTGCGCATGTACATGCGCGAAATGGGCACGGTGGAGCTGCTGACGCGCGAAGGCGAGATCGAAATCGCCAAGCGCATCGAAGGCGGCCTGATGGACATGATGGAGGCCATCTCGGCCTCGCCCGCCACCATCGCAGAAATCCTGGCCATGTCCGAGGAAATCCGCGAAGGCAAGGTCGTCATCTCCACCATCGTCGACGGTTTCGTCAACGCCAATGAGAACGACGACTACGTGGCCGAAGAAGACTTCGACGAATACGACGAAGAGGACGACGACGACGGCAAGGGCGGCTCCAAGGCACTGACCAAGAAGCTCGAAGAACTCAAGAACGAGGCGCTGCGCCGCTTCGACGCCATGCGCGAGAACTTCGACAAGATGCACAAGGTGTACGACAAGGAAGGCTACGGCACGCCCACGTACATCAAGGTGCAGAAGGCCCTGACCGAAGAGCTGATGACCATCCGCTTCACGGCCAAGACCATCGAGAAGCTGTGCGACCTCGTGCGTGCCCAGGTCGATGACGTGCGCAAGAAGGAACGCGAGCTGCGCAAGATCATCGTGGACAAGTGCGGCATGCCGCAGGAAACCTTCATCGCCCAGTTCCCGCCCAACCTGCTGAACCTGCAGTGGGTGGTGGAGCAGGTCGCGGCGGGCAAGCCCTGGAGCAGCGTGCTGGAGCGCAATGTCCCGCCCGTGCAGGAACTGCAGCAGAACCTGATCGACCTGCAATCGCGCGTGGTCGTGCCGCTGGACGAGCTCAAGCGCATCAACAAGCGCATGAACGACGGCGAGCGCGCCAGCCGTGACGCCAAGAAGGAGATGATCGAGGCCAACCTGCGCCTGGTGATCTCCATCGCCAAAAAGTACACGAACCGTGGCCTGCAGTTCCTGGACCTGATCCAGGAAGGCAACATCGGCCTGATGAAGGCCGTGGACAAGTTCGAATACCGTCGCGGCTACAAGTTCTCGACCTATGCCACGTGGTGGATCCGCCAGGCCATCACGCGCTCGATCGCCGACCAGGCGCGCACCATCCGCATCCCGGTGCACATGATCGAGACCATCAACAAGATGAACCGCATCTCGCGCCAGCATCTGCAGGAGTTCGGCTTCGAGCCCGACGCGTCCATCCTGGCGGCCAAGATGGAGATCCCGGAAGACAAGATCCGCAAGATCATGAAGATCGCCAAGGAGCCGATCTCCATGGAAACGCCGATCGGCGACGACGACGATTCGCACCTGGGCGACTTCATCGAGGACACCAACAACACCGCTCCCGTGGACGCCGCCATGCAGGCCGGCCTGCGCGACGTGGTCAAGGACATCCTCGACGGCCTGACCCCGCGCGAAGCTAAGGTGCTGCGCATGCGCTTCGGCATCGAAATGTCCACCGACCACACGCTGGAAGAAGTGGGCAAGCAGTTCGACGTCACGCGCGAACGCATCCGCCAGATCGAGGCCAAGGCCCTGCGCAAGCTCAAGCATCCGAGCCGCTCGGACAAGCTGCGCAGCTTCATCGACTCGCTGTAAGGCGCTGTGGATGCCGCCCCCCCGGGCCGGCAACCGCCCCCTGGAAAGCCCCGCACTCCCCTGCGGGGCTTTTTGTTTGTGGCCGGCCATCTGCCGGGCAGGGCGATGGTGGCGCGATAGACTGCCGCCTTTGTCTGCAAGGGCATCAGCATGGCTCTCGAAATCGAACGCAAATACCTTGTGGCCGACCCCGGCGTCGTGACCGGCCTGACCGGCGTGCGCATGGCGCAGGGATACATCGCCGACAACGGCATGTGGGTGCGGGTGCGCATCGCCGGGGACGCCGGATTTCTCACGCTCAAGGGGCCGGCACGCGGCATGAGCCGCGCCGAATTCGAATACCGGATTCCGCTGGCCGACGCCGAGACGCTGCTGGCCCAGCACTGCGCGCATGGCGCACTCGAAAAGGTGCGCTACATCGTGACGGTGGACGGCTTCGACTTCGAGGTCGATGTATTCGAAGGCCCGCTGGCCGGGCTGGTCACGGCCGAGATCGAACTGGCCAGCGAGGATATCCAGCAGCCCTCGCCCGCCTGGCTGGGAGCGGAGGTCACCGCGGATCTTCGCTACAGCAACGCGCAACTGGCCAAGACCCGGCAGGTGCCTTCACCGGCCGTGCTGCCGGGCTGATGCAGGACGGCCTTGTGGACGCCCCGGGGCTACGGGGGGCTACACGGGGCCACCAGGGGGCGACAGAGGCCGCAGGGACTGACTGCCGGAACTTCCTGCGCTGTGCAGCGGCTCAGCCGCCGGCCCGGTCCAGGGCCATCGTCTGCACGCGCAGTTCGCAGCCCTCGCGCAGCGGCTGCAGCCCGCCCACAGGCCGGAAGCCGTTCGCCAGGTACAGGCGCATGGCGGGAGAGTCGGCATCGGTCACACCCAGCCGCACACGCTGCATGCCCTTGTGCCAGGCCCAGGCGACGGCCTGGGCCAGCAGGGCCTGGCCCGCACCCCGGCCACGCACGGCGGGATCGACCCACATCTGGAAGAGATCGGCCACGCCGGGCTCGGGGGCACACAGCTTGCACCAGAGCAGGCCGCAGGCCTGGCCGCCGTTGACGGCGAAGAGCACCCTGTCCCTGCCGCCGGCAACGGCGGCCTGCAGCCGCGCAGCCCAGTCCGCGTCAACCCTTGCGGCCTCCGACTCCCAGGTGCTGCCGAAGGCGTCGGGTGCATCGCGCAGGGCACGCAGGCGGATATCCCGGTACTGCGGCCATTCATGGGGTTCAACGGGGCGGATGGAGATCATGGTGCATCCTTAGGCAGACAAAAAAGGGTTGGCGTCGGGAGCCAAGGCGGCGCCCGGCCGGATGGTCCGGCCCGGGCCTCAGCGCCGGCCATGCCGGGCTCCGAGCACTGCCAGCATGCGGAAGAAGGCTGCGCCTATCTCTTCCTCGGAAACGCAGGCGTACCCCAGCAGCAGGCCACGCCGCCGGTGCGGACCCGCGTAGTAGCGCGACAGCGGCTTGACGAAGATGCCGGCCTGCCGGAGGTCCTCGGCGAGCACGACATCATCGTCCTGCCCGGGCAGCTGCATCACGAAATGCAGCCCCGCGCCGCTGTCCACCCAGGGCAGGTGGTCGGCGCCCAGATAGCGCTCGATCAAGGCCATCAGCATGCGGCGGCGCTTGCCGTAGAGCAGGCGCATCTTGCGGATGTGGGCGGCGTAGTGGCCTTCCACGATCAGTTCGGCGATGACCTGCTGCGGCAGCTGGTGACCCTCTCGGTACAGCTCGGAATGGATGCGGCGCAGCGGCTCGGCCAGGGTCGGGGGCAGCACCATGTAGCCCATGCGCAGTCCCGGGTAGAGGGTCTTGCTGAAGGTGCCTATGTAGATGACGGGCGCGTCCTCCTCCATGCCCTGCATGCTGGGCACAGGGCTGCCGGAGAACCGGAATTCGCTGTCGTAGTCGTCCTCGACGATCCAGGCACCCACCCGGCGCGCGTAGGCGATCAGCGCGCGGCGCCGCGCCATGCTCATGACGGCACCCAGCGGGTACTGGTGCGAGGGAGTGACGAAGATCAGCCGCGGCACGGGCAGGCCGTCCGGCAGATGCATGCCCTCCTCGTCCACTGGCACGCTGTGCAGGCTCAGCCCGTGCTGCATGCGCAACACGTTGGCGATGCCCCAGTAGCCCGGCTCCTCCATCCAGACGCAGTCGCCAGGGTCGGCAAGGCTGCGCACCACCAGGTCGATGGCCTGGTGCACGCCTTCTGTGATCAGCACCTGGTCGGGCGCGCAGTTCACCGAGCGCGCCACGCGCAGGTGCTCGGCCAGCGCCTGCTTGAGCGCCTCCACGCCGCCGCGCGTGCCATAGGTGAGCAGCTGCGGCCCGGCGTGTCGCAGCAGGCGGTTGTGGATGCGCGCGTAGGCGGCGCGCGGGAACTGCGTCACGTCGGGCACGCCTGGCATGAAGGCGCCCCATTGCTGCTCCGAAGCCTGGGCGGTTTTCAGCAAGGCCTGTGCCTGCACGGACAGGCCGCCGCCAGGCGCAGGCGCTGCGGCGGCAGCGCGGCGGGCGGGTGCACGTCCGCCGCTCAGCAGCATGG
>NZ_JTKZ01000837.1:0-8074 GCF_000799035.1 Delftia sp. ZNC0008 | reverse complement strand
AGGTGGTCCCCGGCATGGCGGACTCCAGCCACACCATCACCGACTACGGCCAGACGCTGCGCGGCCGCAACATGCTGGTGCTGGTGGACGGCGTTCCGCTGAACACCAACCGCGACTCGTCCAGGAACCTGGCCAACATCAACCCGGCCGACATCGAGCAGATCGAGGTGCTGCGCGGCAGCAGCGCCATCTACGGCAGTGGTGCGGCGGGCGGCATTGTCTCCATCCGCACCAAGCGGCCCTCGGGCGAGACGCGGGCCGAGACCATCGTCACCGGCTCGACCCCGCTGTCCCGCCTGCGCGGCGCAGGACTGGGCGGCGAGGTGCAGCACTACCTGTCCGGCGGTGGCGAGGTGGTCGACTATTCGGTGAGCCTGGGCGCCAGGCACATGGGCGGCGCCTTCGACGCCAGGGGCAACCGCATTGCACCCGAGCCCAGCCAGGGCGACCTGTTCGACTCCAACATCTACAACGCCTCGGCCAAGATCGGCTTCAAGCTCGATGCCGACCAGCGCCTGCAATTGACCGCCAGCCACTACAACGCGGCCCAGGACACGGACTACGCCTCCGACCCGTCGGTGGCGCGGCTGCCAGCCGGAACGGCGGCGGCCCGCCCCATCAAGGGCCTGGTGCTGGCCGACCAGAACCAGATCAAGAACACCATGCTGGGCCTGGACTACGAGAACCGGGACATCGCAGGCAGCACGCTGGCCGCCCAGCTCTACTACCGGGACTTCTTCACGCGGTTTGCGCCCTTCGACGCACGCGCCGTGCCGGTGCGGGGCGCCAATGTCGATCAGTCCATGCAGAACTCCGAGGTCTTTGGCGGGCGCCTGACCCTGAAGACGCCGCTGGGCGCCGGCAAGAAGAGCCTGCTGATCTGGGGTGCGGACTTCAACCAGGAGCGCACCGACATGCCCATCGACATCTTCGATCCCCGGGCCTATGACGCCAGCGGCGGCCTGGTCTTTCACAAGACGGGCCAGCTGATCTACATGCCGCCCGTCACCACGCGCAGCATCGGCGCCTTCGCCCAGCTGCAGCACCGGTTCAATGCGCAATGGTCGGCGGAAGGCGGCCTGCGCTACGACCGCGCCCAGGCCAGCTTCAATGACTTCACGCCGCTGTCGCAGTCACGCGCCCCCAGCCCCCAGTCCGTGAACGGCGGCACCGTCAGGTACAACGCCTGGACCTACAACCTGGGCACGGTCTTCACGCCGGTCCCCGGCCAGGAGCTCTATGCCTCGTACAGCCAGGGCTTCGAGCTGCCGGACATCGGCGTGGTGGTGCGCAATGCCACGCCGGCCTTCAACCTGGGCAACTCCAACCTGCAGGCGGTCAAGACCAACACCTATGAAATGGGCTGGCGCGGCAAGTTCTCCAACGTGATGGCCAACCTCAGCGTCTTCCAGTCGCGCTCCAACCTGGGCGCCGTGCAGAGCTTCAACAATGGCCTGACCCTGCTGCGCACCCGCGAGAAGATCCATGGCATCGAAGGCGGCCTGGACTACTTCAGCGACGACGACCACTGGAGCGTGGGCGGCAGCTTCACCTGGATGAAGGGCCGCGAGCTGCCCCAGGCCGCCAGCGGCTACCAGGACATGACGGGCTTTCGCATCCCTCCGCTCAAGCTCACCGCCTATGTGGAGTACCGGCCCGACACGCGCTGGAGCCACCGCCTCCAGGCCACCGCCTATGCCTCCAAGGACTACCGCCTGGGCGGCAAGACCGGCTTCGGCCGCTATGACACACGGGGCTACACCACGGTGGACCTGATCAGCCAGTGGAAGATCGACCCCAAGAACCGTGTGTCCCTGGGCGTGGAAAACCTGTTCAACCGCCAGTACTTCCCGCTCTACAGCCAGCTGCTGCGCAGCAACAACAACACCAGCCGCCTGCCAGCGGCCGGCACGGTGCTGAAGATCAGCTACGCGCACACCTGGTGACCCCATAGGCAGGCACCGGTCGCCGCAGCCCGCCAACAACCGGCCGGGCACGGAAAGGGCCTCCACCCGACGCAGCCGATCAACGACCATCGGCTGCGCCCGGACCTCAAGGCCCCTTGCGCAGCGAGATCGGCGTGCCCCAGATCGGATCGGCGGCGCCCTGGCGGCCCAGCGTGGTGACCTGCATGGGCGCCAGCCGCGCCATGAGTTTTTCCTGGTCAGGGGTCAGGTTGGCGCGGGAGGCCAGATAGGTGCGCGTGAATTCCATGGGCACCGGCAGCGTGTGGACGGTGAAGTCCTCCAGCGGGCATTCGACCTTCTCGGCCGCCACCTTGCGGCAGCCCGCCTGGCGGAACTGGTAGCTGGGCGTCTTCAGATACGAGCGCTGGCTCAGCACCAGCTGCCCGCCTTCCAGCGTGAAACTGGCCAGGGCCTGCCGGGGCGGCACGCGCACCTGGACCTTGAGCGCAGGGATGTCGCGCGAGTCCGTGTCCTGGTAGTAGCCCGCACCCATGCCCGGCGTACTGTCCGTGACCTGCCGCTCGCCCCAGGCCACGCAATGGCCCGAGGCACGGTGCACCGTGGTGCAGTACTTCTCGGTGCGGGTCTGCGTGTGCGTGGTGGCCTCCTTCCAGTTCATCTCGGTATAGAACTCGCGGTAGGTCTCGGGCGCCAGGGACACCGTGCCGCTGGCGCCGCGGCCTGCGCCCGCAGCGCCCGCCTTGGCCCCCAGCTGGTCGAGCCGGGCATTGAGCCAGTAGTCATCGCCGCCCGTCAGCAGGTACTTGCCGGGGGGCAGGACATGGACCTCGAAGGCCTTGAAGAGGTAGGTGGTCTTGGGATCGCGCTGCAGCGCGTTGTTCTGGAACTTGCGGCCGAACACGATCTCCGGCCTGTCCTGGTGGGTCCACAGCACGTTCGAGGTCCATTTGGACATGCCGTCGGCGTCGGCCAGCGACTTGTGCGGCGTCAGGTCAGCCACCAGCACCACGGCCATGTTGGCCTTCAAGGCCTCGCTGATCACCCACAGCGTCTTCGCCTGCTCGGCTTCCTCCTTCTCGAGCTGCCCGCTGGAAGGCGGCGCGGCACACCCCGACAATCCCAGGGCGAGCACCAGAGTCGGCAAAACGAAGCAGGGGCGCTGCAGTGTCATCGTTGAAATCCTTGGAGGTTGATGCTGGAAAGGCGTCATTGTGCTGGGAGATCTCCGGCGGCCCCGGCCAGGGCAGGCCCTCGACACGGAAAAGCCGCCCGAAGGCGGCCGGTTCCAGGGAGCGCTGCACCAGCGCTGGCTGCGATCAATCAGCGTTGCTGTGGCTGGCGCAAAGGCTGCCCTTGTTGGCGGACGTTCGCCTTGCACTGCATCTGGCTGTAGTTCCTGTCCGTGATGGGTTGCCCCATCTGCATGGGAACATAGGCCGGATGCTGCGGGCCTCTCGTGGGAAGAAGCTGTTTCATAGTTCCATCCTCACGTCAAACGGAACGCCGCCCAGCCTGTCAGCGGGGCTGATTGGGCTGCTGCTGGCCTGGCTGGTTTTGACCAGGCTGCTTGTGCTGGGGGTTGTCCTGCTGCTGCTGTCCCGGGTTTTGCTGGTTCGGGTTCTGCTGCTGCGGGTTGTTTTGCTGCTGTTGCTGGTCGTTTTGCTGAGCCATGGGTATCTCCTTCACATGGTGGTCAAAGAGGCGCGTCAAACGAAGCGCCCGACTGCAGCGCAGATATGCACTGCGCTGGTAACCAGTGTGGGCCCGGACATGCGGCTCAGCCGTAGGACCGGCCAGAGCGTGCGCAGCCCCATGTTGCGACACCGCAGGTAGGCCAGCCGCCGGGTGTCCGACGGACATTTCGCACAGGGGGCAACGAAGGACCAGGGCAGGCCACGGCCTGCGCCCTACCCCGGCCCCCGCCTCACTCCACCGTCACGCTCTTGGCCAGGTTGCGCGGCTTGTCCACATCGGTGCCGCGTGCGCAGGCCGTGTGGTAGGCCAGCAGCTGCAGCGGGACCACGTGCAGGATGGGGCTGAGCGCGCCGTAGTTCTCGGGCATGCGGATGACATGCATGCCTTCGCTGCTTTCGATGTTGGTCTTGGCATCGGCCAGCACATAGAGCACGCCGCCACGCGCACGCACTTCCTGCATGTTGCTCTTGAGCTTTTCCAGCAGCTCGTCGTTGGGCGCCACCGTGACCACGGGCATGGCGCTGTCCACCAGGGCCAGCGGGCCGTGCTTGAGCTCGCCGGCCGGATAGGCCTCGGCGTGGATGTAGCTGATTTCCTTGAGCTTGAGCGCGCCTTCCAGCGCAATCGGGTAGTGGATGCCACGGCCCAGGAAGAGCGCGTTCTCGCGCTTGGCGAAGTCCTCGGACCAGCTGATGACCTGGGGCTCCAGCGCCAGCACGGATTGCAGGGCCACGGGCAGGTGGCGCATGGCGGCCAGGTATTGCTGCTCCTTTTCCTCGCTCAGCCGCCCTTGCGACTGGGCCAGGGCCAGGGTCAGCAGGAACAGGCCTGCCAGCTGGGTGGTGAAGGCCTTGGTGGAGGCCACGCCGATCTCCACGCCGGCGCGCGTGATGTAGGCCAGCTCGCATTCGCGCACCATGGCGCTGGTGGCCACGTTGCAGACGGTCAGCGTGTGCTTCATGCCCAGGTTCTGGGCATGGCGCAGCGCGGCCAGGGTGTCGGCGGTCTCGCCCGACTGGCTGATGGTGACGACCAGGGTCTTGGGATGGGGAACGCTGGTGCGGTAGCGGTATTCGCTGGCCACTTCCACGCTGCAGGGCAGGCCGGCCAGCGACTCGATCCAGTACTTGGCCGTGCAGCCGCTGTAGTAGCTGGTGCCGCAGGCCAGGATGAGCACGCGGTCGATCTCCTTGAACACGCGCCAGGCCGAAGTGCCCGTCTTGCCGTCCGAGGCCACGCCGTCGAACAGCTCGGGCACGATGGCCTGCACGCCTTCCAGCGTGTCGGCAATGGCGCGCGGCTGCTCGAAGATTTCCTTTTGCATGTAGTGGCGGTAGGGACCCAGCTCGGCCGCGCCGCTGTGGGCGTGCACGGTGCGCACGGGGCGCTGCTCGGGCGCCAGCCGCTCGCCGCCCTTGCCCACCAGCCAGTAGCGGCCAGGCTGCAGGTCCACGATGTCGCCCTCTTCCAGGTAGACGATCTGGTCGGTCACGCCGGCCAGGGCCATGGCGTCGCTGGCCAGGAAGTGTTCGGCACCGTCCTGGCCCACGCCCAGGATCAGCGGCGAGCCGGCGCGCGAGCCCACCACGCGCTGCGGTTCGTCCTTGTGCATGACGGCGATGGCAAAGGCACCATGCAGGCGCTGCGTGGCGGCCTGCACGGCCTCGAACAGGTCGCCGCCGTAGAGGCTGTCCACCAGGTGGGCGATGACCTCGGTGTCCGTCTGGCTGGCGAAGACATAGCCCTTGGACTGCAGCTCGGCGCGCAGGGCTTCGTAGTTTTCGATGATGCCGTTGTGCACCAGGGCCACGCGGGCCGGCTGGTCGGTGTCGGCCACGGGCGAGACGCCAGGGCCGTGGCTGAAATGCGGATGGGCGTTGCGCACCGCCGGCTCGCCATGCGTGGCCCAGCGCGTGTGGGCAATGCCGGTGTGGCCGATGACCTTGTCCTGTTGCACCTGGTCCATGAGTTCGGCCACGCGCGCCGTGGAACGGGCGCGCCGCAGGCCCAGGCTGTGCACGCCCTGTGCGTCCAGCGCCTGCACGGCCACGCCGCAGGAGTCATAGCCGCGATATTCCAGGCGCTGCAGGCCCTGGACGAGAACGGGGACGATATCGCGGAAGGAAACCGCTGCGACGATGCCACACATGGACAAGCTCCTTGTTTCGAGATGACGACGGATGCTACGCAGGTTGAAAAGAAATTTCTCTCCAGATTTCCTTATCTATTGAACTAATATTTCATCATCAGGCATTCAAGAAATATTATTTCAATATAAATAACAAAATGAACCAAAATTCCATTCAACTGGACGCTACCGACCTGCAGCTGCTGCAGCTGCTGCAAGAAGACTGCAGCCGCAGCAACCAGGCCCTGGCCGCGCTGCTGCAGCTGTCGCCGCCCACCTGCCTGCGCCGCGTGCGGCGGCTGCAGGAGTCCGGGCTGATCGAGCGGCGGGTGGCCATCCTGCAGCCCGAACGCCTGGCCGCCGCCCTGGGCCATGGGCTGCAGGCCATTGTGGAGGTCTCGCTGGACCGCCAGGACAGTGACGCGCTGGACGGATTCGAGCGCCGCGCCGTAGCGCTGGACGCCGTGCAGCAGTGCTGGCGCGTATCGGCGGGGCCTGATTTCATCCTCGTGGTGGCCGCGCCCGACATGCCGGCCTACCTGGAGTTGAGCCGGGCGCTATTCACGGGCGACGCCAACGTGCGCAATGTCAAGAGTTTTTTCAGCGTCAGGCGCGCCAAGTTCTCCACCGCCATGCCGCTGCCGCCGGCAAATCCCGGAACAGGCGCCCAATGAGGCCAGGACGCTTGATTTTGCGAGTAATTGTGCGCATCAGGAAACTGCGCGGCGGCGGGACTGCGTAGGACAGCAAGCCTGCAATGTGTCCCGAACGCCAACTTTGGGCAACGTTGGACTTTAAGGCGTTGCGCACGCACGGGGACAATGATACAAATTGATGCAACAACACTTTCTGACGCGCTAGGCAATCGGCGCGCACTCGGCTCGCACCGCCATGTCCTTGCGCCAGCGCATCCATCGCCGCACCTATCCCTTGCGCGTCTCCAGCATGGCTTTGGGTGGCCTCGTCGTGGGCACGACCATGACCGAGCTGGGCGCCAGCACGGCTGTCTGGGGCTTTGTGCTGGTGAGCGCCCTGGTCTGGCCGCACATCGCCTTTCTCCACGCCCGCCACAGCCGTGACAGCCACCGCGCCGAACACGCCAATCTGAAGATAGATGCGCTGATCATCGGCAGCTGGATTCCCGTCATGCATTTCTGTGCATTGCCCAGCATTGCGCTGCTGGCCATCAGCATTGCAGACCGCAACCACACGGCCACGCGCGACGGCTGGCTGCAATCGCTGTTCGCCACCTTCCTGGCCGCCGCCGCGGGGGCCCTGCTGCTGCGGCCCGCGCCCGAGTGGGAGGCCAGCCTGGCAGTGCAGCTGAGCATGCTGCCCCTGCTTCTGCTGCACAGCGTGTTCTCCAGCTGGTCCACGCGCCAGCTGGTGCGCAAGCTGGCACGACAGAACGTGAAGCTGCAGGTGCTCAGCCGCATCGACCCACTGACCACGCTGTACAGCCGCGACTACTGGTGGCAGAAGGCGCGCGCCGCGCTGCGCGACTACCGGCAGACGCAGACCTCGGCCTGCCTGCTGATCGTGGACATAGACCACTTCAAGCGCATCAACGACAGCTTTGGGCACACCGTGGGTGACGAGGTGCTGCAGGCCATCGGTCTGACCATCCGGCACTGCCTGCGATCGCATGACGCGGCCGGCCGCTACGGAGGCGATGAATTCGCCGTGCTGTGCATGCACACCCATCTGGACGATGCCTATGCGGTGGCCCTGCGCATACGCAACCAGCTGAGCCAGCTGCGCGTGCGCGAGCACCCGCATCTGCGCGTCAGCGCCAGCATTGGCGTGGCGGCGGCGGACCCCAGCTTTCTGTCGGTCAAGGACTGGATCAATGCGGCCGACAGCGCGCTCTACAGCGCCAAGGACGCCGGGCGCGACCAGGTGATACCTGCTGCGCCGCTGATGGCCGGCAGCGCGCCCACCAGGTCGGGCACGGACGCGGGCAGCGAGGCCTCGCGCCAGGCACACCAGCCCGAGCCGGACGACACGCTGATCTGAGGGCTGGCGCCAGCGGCAGGCAGACTCAGAGCCCGCGATCCGTGCGCCGCACTTCGCCGCCGGGCCAGTTCAGGCATACGCTGCAGCCGCCCGCCGGCGTGGCGCGGATGGTGGCCTCGCCGCCGTGGCGGCGCATGACGCCGCGCACCAGGGCCAGGCCCGTGCCCAGGCCCGGAAACTCCGACTCACGGTGCATGCGCTGGAAGATGCCGAACAGCGCGCCCGCACGCGAGGGGTCGAACCCCACGCCGTTGTCCGTCACGCTGAGCGTGATGCCGCCGTCGGCATGACGCTCCACATCACGCGG
>NZ_JTKZ01000916.1:0-4563 GCF_000799035.1 Delftia sp. ZNC0008 | reverse complement strand
GAGGCCGCCGTGATCTCGCCGATGGTGTCGGCCACGCGCTGCACGGACTGCACGATGCCCTCCATGGTGGTGCCGGCATCGCCCACCAGGCGGGCGCCGTCCTCCACCCGTTCCACCGAAGCGCCGATGAGCTGGCGTATCTCCTTGGCAGCCGCCGCGCTGCGCTGGGCCAGCGTGCGCACCTCGCTGGCCACCACGGCAAAGCCCCGGCCCTGCTCGCCTGCGCGGGCCGCCTCCACGGCGGCGTTCAGCGCCAGGATATTGGTCTGGAAGGCAATGGAGTCGATGACGCCGACGATGTCGGCAATCTGGCGGCTGCTGTCGTTGATGCCTTTCATGGTCTCGACCACCCGGGCCACGACCTCACCGCCGCGCTGGGCCACCTGTGACGCGCCCGCCGCCAGGCTGCTGGCCTGCTGTGCACTGCGGGCGCTTTGCTGCAGCGTGCTGGTGAACTGCTCCATGGCGGCTGCGGTCTCCTGCAGGTTGCTGGAGGTCTGCTCGGTGCGCACGGACAGGTCGTGGTTGCCGGTGGCAATCTCGGCACTGGCGATGGCAATGCTGTCCGTGCTCTGGCGCACCTGCTGCACCATGCCCGACAGCGATTCGCTCATGGCCTGCAGCGAGCGCAGCAGGTCGCCGAATTCGTCAGCGCGCTGTGTCTGTCCCTGCGCCGCTGCGCTCAGGTCGCCTGCGGCAATGCGTTCGGCCAGTTCCCTGGCCTGGGCCAGGGGGCGGCGGATGCTGGCAATCAGGAAATGGGCGCCGATGACGATGCACAGCAGCAGCACGCCCACGGCCGCAGCGGCAAAACCCACGGTGAGCCTGCGCGAGGCTGCCGTCTCTTCCTGGCTGCTGCGCACCACCTGCTCCTGCATCTGCACGAAGTCGCGCAGCGACTGCAGATAGGCATCCACGGCAGGGTTGTAGGATTGCTTGACCAAGGCCAACGCCTGCTCCTGCCGGCCATCGGCCTTGAGCTGGCGTGCCTGGGCACGCAGTTCGATCATGGTCTTGCGGGCTGCCGCAATCCTGGCCATCTGCGCCTTGTCTGCGTCGGACAGGGGCATGGCTTCCAGTGATTTCTGCACTTCGGTGATCCGCGCCGAGGTGGCGCTGATCACGTCCTTGAACTCGGCCTCGACGGCAGCATCACTGCTGACCACCAGGGCCTGGGTGCGGGCCGCATTGGTTTCGGTCAGCCCCATCCAGCGCACGGCGGCCTGGACCCGCGCCTGCATCTCCTGGGTGACGGCCTCGGACCGGGCCTGGACCTGGGCCGAGCGATAACCCGACAAGCCGACCACGCCCACCAGCGCCACCACGATGGCGGCCACGGCAAGCCACAGCTTGTGTGCCATGCGAAGTCGCAGCATATCCAGTCTCCCTCATGTTGGAAGACTCCATGTTGAGGCCTGCAGCAGGGCCCGGAGGTCGGAAAAACCCAGAGAAAACCCCTGATCCACCCCTTTCGCGGAAGGCATTGCAGGGGCAGTTGCGCTCTTTACTCCACGCGCGTCACGCTTTGCGGCTTGAAGCCCAGGTCGGCCGACTTGCCCTTGCGGCCGCGCGTGCCACGGGCATTGTTGAGACTGCGGATCTCCAGCGTCTCGCTGCGCTCCTTGCCGCCGCGGCCCAGGCCATCGATGCGGATGCTGCGCGTGTAGGCGGCAGCGCCCGCCAGGGTGTCCTTGTCCTCCAGGTCGAGCAGCATCAGCCCGCGACCGCCCTTGGCCATGTGCTTGAGGCTGGCGATCTCGAAGGTGAGGATGCGGCCGCCCGTGGAGGCGCAGATCACATGCGTGGCCGGCAGCAGCAGGCCCGCGCCCTGCTCGCCTTCCTGCGGCTCGGCGCGTGCGCCCATGGGCACGCCGTAGGCCGTGGACGGGGCGCACAGCGTCTCGCCGTCGGCCAGCGTCACGAAGGCCTTGCCCGCCTTCTGGCGCGAGACCATGTCGCCCACCATGGCCACGAAGCCGTAGCCGCCCGACCCCGACAGCAGCAGCGCCGTTCCTTCGGCTCCCGCGAAGTAGTACAGGATCTGGGTGCCGGCCTCCAGCTCGATGAGCGTGGTCACGGGCTGGCCATCGCCGCGCCCGCCGGGCAGCTGCGACACCGGCACCGAATAGACCCGGCCATTGCTGCCGAAGGCCAGCAGCTGGTCCACCGTGCGGCACTCGAAGGTGCCGTGCAGGCTGTCGCCGGCCTTGAAGCTGAGCGTGCCCGCATCGACGCCATGGCCCTGGCGCGTGCGCACCCAGCCCTTGTCCGAGATGATGACCGTCACGGGCTCATCGACCACCTTGACTTCGGCGACCACCTTCTTTTCTTCCTGGATCAGCGTGCGGCGCGCATCGGCGAACTGCTTGGCGTCGGCCTCGATCTCCTTGCAGATCAGGCGGCGCATGACGCTCTCGCTGCCCAGGATGTCTTCGAGCTTGCCCTGCTCGACGCGCAGTTCCTTGAGTTCCTGCTCGATCTTGATGGCCTCCAGCCGCGCCAGCTGGCGCAGGCGGATTTCCAGAATGTCGTCGGCCTGGCGCTCGGACAGCGCAAAGGCATCGATCAGCGCCTGCCTGGGCTCGTCGCTGGCCCGGATGATGGCGATGACCTTGTCGATGTTCAGCAGCACGGCCTGACGGCCTTCGAGGATGTGGATGCGGTCCAGCACCTTGGCCAGCCGGTGCTGGCTGCGCCGCGTGACCGTGGTCTGGCGGAAGGCGATCCATTCCTCGAGCATCAGGCGCAGGCTTTTCTGCACCGGCCGGCCATCCAGGCCGATCATGGTCAGGTTGATGGAGCTGGACGACTCCAGGCTGGTGTGCGCCAGCAGCGCCGTGACCAGCTCCTGCTGCGGCACCTTGCCGGTCTTGGGTTCGAAGACCAGGCGCACGGGCGCATCCTTGCTGGACTCGTCGCGCACGCCGTCGAGCACGGCCAGCATGCTGGCCTTGAGCTGGGTCTGTTCCTGGCTCAGCGCCTTCTTGCCGGTCTTGACCTTGGGATTGGTGATGTCCTCGATCTCTTCGAGCACCTTCTGCGCCGAGACGCCGGGCGGCAGCTCGGTCACCACCATCTGCCACTGGCCGCGCGCCAGCTCCTCGATCTTCCAGCGCGCGCGCAGCTTGAGGCTGCCGCGCCCCGTGCGGTAGGCATCCTGGATGTCGGAGGCGCTGCTGATGATCTGCCCGCCGCCCGGATAGTCGGGGCCGGGGATGATCTGGAACAGCTCCTCGTCGCTGAGCTGCGGCCGCTTGATCAGGGCCACGCAGGCGTCGGCCACCTCGCGCAGGTTGTGGCTGGGGATTTCCGTGGCCAGGCCCACGGCAATGCCGCTGGCGCCGTTGAGCAGGGCGAACGGCAGGCGCGCGGGCAGCTGCTGCGGCTCCTGCGTGCTGCCGTCGTAGTTGGGCACGAAGTCCACCGTGCCCATGTCGATCTCGTCGAGCAGCAGGCCCGTGATCTTGGACAGGCGCGCCTCGGTGTAGCGCATGGCCGCTGCGCCGTCGCCGTCGCGGCTGCCGAAATTGCCCTGGCCATCGACCAGCGGATAGCGCTGGTTGAAGTCCTGGGCCATGCGCACCAGCGCATCGTAGGCCGACTGGTCGCCGTGCGGGTGAAAGCGACCCAGCACATCGCCGACCACGCGCGCGCTTTTGACCGGCTTGGCCGCCGTGTTGTGGTTGGGGCCGCTGTAGCTCAGGCCCATGCGGTCCATGGCATACAGAATGCGCCGCTGCACGGGCTTGAGGCCGTCGGTGACATCGGGCAGTGCCCGGCCCTTGACGACCGACAGTGCGTATTCAAGGTAGGCGCGCTGTGCGTACTGGCCCAGGTCCAGGGCATCGCCGGCCGCCTGTTGGGCCAGATCCAGAGTGTTTTGATCGCTCATGAAGAAATTCGTGATCTCAATAAATGCAGTGAAGGCCGCTCATCGCGGCGATGGCAGCCCTGTGGACAAGGTCATCCGTATCCGGGGCGCTGTGCCAGGCTGTGCCGCCACCGCAGGCGCTGCCTGGCCCGCACGCTGGCGCCCGCCCTGCAGCTGCTCGTAGATACCGAGCACGGCCTTCACGTAATTGCGGGTTTCCTGATAGGGAGGAATGGCCTGCCCCGCACGCCGCACGGCACCCTCGCCCGCGTTGTAGGCGGCCAGCACCAGGTCCAGCCGCCCGGGGAACAGCCCCATCAGATGGTTGAGGTAGCGCGCGCCGGCCGGCACGTTGACGGCCGGGTCGGCCAGTTGCTGCTGCACGCTGCGCTGGCGGCTGGCCTCCACGCCGAAGCGCTGGGCCGTGGCGGGCATCAACTGCATCAGGCCGACTGCGCCCCTGGGCGAGATGGCCTGCGCGTCAAAGCCCGACTCGACGGCAATCACGGCCTTGAGCAGGTCGTAGTCCACCCCCGTGTGGTCCGCCGCCTTGCGCAGGTGGCCGCGCACGCTCTTGTAGCGCGGCGAGATGTCGAAGAAGCTTTGCATCCGCGTGCTCGCCTGCGGCCTGCGCCCGGCATCGCTGCCGCCGTCATCGTCGGCAGCGGCCTCGGCTTCCACCAGCGGGGGCT
>NZ_JTKZ01000037.1:0-14860 GCF_000799035.1 Delftia sp. ZNC0008 | reverse complement strand
ATGCGTGGAGAGCAAGGACGGGCCGGTGATCTGGGAAGACCATTTCTATCCCGAGATCATCGACCCCGACACGGGCGAGGTGCTGCCCGACGGCAGCGAGGGGGAGCTGGTCTTCACGTCGCTGTCCAAGGAGGCCATGCCCATCATTCGTTACCGCACGCGGGACCTGACGCGGCTGCTGGCGCCGACTTCGCGCAGCTTCCGGCGCATGGGCAAGATCGTGGGGCGCAGCGACGACATGATGATCATCCGCGGCGTCAACGTCTTTCCGACCCAGATCGAGGAGATCGTGCTGCAGAACGCCCAGCTGTCGGGCCAGTACCAGTTGGTGGTCACGCGCGAGGGCAACCTGGACCGGCTGGCCGTGCGCTGCGAGATGCAGCCGGGCACGCAGGGCGACACCGAGGCGCTGGCACTGTGGGTGCAGCAGCGCATCAAGACCCTGGTCGGCGTGAGCGCCGAGGTCGAGGTGCTACGGCCCGATTCCATAGAGCGCACCCTGGTGGGCAAGGCCCGCCGCGTGATCGACCACCGCAGCCGCTGAGCACGCACAGGAGTCCCATGGCCCGAGGCCGATCTTCCGGATACGACGACCAGCGCGAACTGATCCTGGGCCATGCCGCCGCGCTGTTCGCGCGCAGCGGCTACCCCGGCACTTCGATGAACGAGGTGGCCCAGGCCTGCGGCCTGTCCAAGCCCACCATCTACCACTACTTCCGCGACAAGTACGCGCTGCTGGTGGACATCACCGATGGCCACATGACGCGGCTGCAGGCCCTGGTGGACGAGGTGCAGGCCATGGGCCTGCCGCCCGAGCCGCGGCTGCGCATGCTGATCGAACGCTTCGTGCAGGAGTACGCCCATGCCCGCCATGCCCACCGCGTGCTGACCGAGGACGTGCGCTTCCTGCAGGACGAGGACCGCCAGCGCGTGGTGGGCAAGGAGCGCGCCGTGGTCGAGGCCTTTGCCCAGGCGGTGGCCCAGCTGCGGCCGGACGCCGACGGCGCGGGCCTGTCCAAGGCGCTGGCCATGCTGCTGTTCGGGATGATGAACTGGATGTTCACCTGGCTGCGGCCCGACGGAACGCTGGACCACGAGGCCATGGCCCCCGTGGTGGCCGACCTGTTCCTCGGAGGCTTGCCGGCCGTGCAGACCCCAGGCAAACCCGTGCATCAAACCGCTGGCAAAAAAATAGTTACCACGGTAAATTGTGGCGCCTGACGGCACCGCGCCCCATCCAACACAAAGGAGACAGACATGAAGCGCATGACAAAACTGGGCCTGCTGGCCGCAACCCTGGCCACGGTGTGGGGCTCGGCCCTGGCCGACATCAACGTGGGCGTGGTGGTCTCGGCCACCGGTCCGGCCGCGTCGCTGGGCATTCCCGAAAAGAACACGGTGGCGCTGATGCCGCGCACGGTGGCGGGCCAGAAGGTCAACTACATCATCCTGGACGACGCCTCCGACACCACGGCGGCCGTGGCCAACACGCGCAAGCTGATCAGCGAGAGCAAGGTCGACGTGATCCTGGGCTCCAGCATCACGCCCAACTCGCTGGCCATGGTGGACGTGGTCTCCGAGGCCAAGACGCCCATGATCACGCTGGCCGCCTCGGCCAAGATCGTCGAACCCGTGGATGCCAAGAAGTTCTGGGTCTTCAAGACGCCCCAGCACGACGCCATGATGGCCGCCGCCATCGGCGAGCACATGGCCAAGGCCGGCATCAAGACCGTGGGCTACATCGGCTTCAACGACGCCTATGGCGAAAGCTGGCTGCAGGAGTTCCGCAAGGTGGCCGAGGCCAAGGGCCTCAAGCTCACCGCCACCGAGGCCTATTCGCGCAGCGATACCTCGGTCACGGGCCAGACGCTCAAGCTCATGTCCGCCAAGCCCGATGCGGTGCTGATCGCAGGCTCGGGCACGCCGGCCGCGCTGCCGCAGAAATCGCTCAAGGAGCGCGGCTACCAGGGCAAGATCTACCAGACCCACGGCGTGGCCAATGCCGACTTCCTGCGCGTGGGCGGCAAGGATGTGGAAGGCACGCTGCTGCCCGCCGGCCCCGTGCTGGTGGCCCACCAGCTGCCCGACAGCAACCCGGTCAAGAAGTCCGCCGTCTCCTATGTGGAGGCCTACGAGGCCGCCAACGGCAAGGGCACGGCTTCGACCTTTGGCGCGCATTCCTGGGATGCGGGCCGCGTGCTCGAAGCGGCGATTCCCGCCGCGCTCAAGAAGGCCCAGCCCGGCACGGCCGAGTTCCGCGCCGCGCTGCGCGATGCGCTGGAGCAGACCAAGGACGTGGCCGGCGCCCACGGCATCTTCAACATGACGCCCACCGACCACCTGGGCCTGGACCAGCGCGCGGCCGTCATGGTCAAGATCGAGAACGGTACCTGGAAGTACCAGCCCTGAACCTGCAGGCCTGAGGCCGCAGCGGCTGCCGCGCCTGGCGGCGGCCGCTGTGGCGCTTGGCCGCGTCTGCTCGAAAGTCGATCATGGATCTGCAAATCGCCCTGCTGCTGGGGCAGGACGGCATCGTCAACGGCGCCGTCTACGGCCTGATGGCGCTGGCCCTGGTGCTGGTGTTCTCGGTCACCCGCATCATCTTCATCCCGCAGGGGGAGTTCGTCGCCTTCGGCGCGCTCACCCTGGCCATGATGCAGGCCGGACGCGTGCCCACCACGCTGTGGCTGCTGCTGGCCCTGGCCGCCGCCGTGCTGGTGGTGGACCTGCTGCGCTGGCGCGCGGGCAGCCAGGTGAGCTGGCCCGCCACCTTCCTGTGGTGCCTGGCGCTGCCGGCCATTGCCGTGGCCCTGGCCTGGGGGCTGCGCCCGTCCTCGCTGATGCTGCAGGCGCTGGCCACCCTGGTGCTGATCACGCCCATGGGGCCGCTGCTGTACCGCCTGGCCTACCGGCCGCTGGCCCATGCCTCGGTGCTGATGCTGCTCATCGTCTCGGTGGCCATGCACGGCGTGCTGGTCGGCCTGGGGCTGCTGTTCTTCGGTGCCGAAGGCTCGCGCACCCCCGCGTTTTCCGAGGCGCAGCTGCGCCTGGGCGACATCACGATCTCGGGCCAGTCCCTGGTGGTGGTGGGCGTGACCCTGGTGCTGGTGGCCCTGCTGTTCGTGTTCTTCGAGCGCTCCATGATCGGCAAGGCGCTGCGCGCCACGGCCATCAACCGCGTGGGTGCACGCCTCATGGGCATTCCCACGGCCATGGCCGGCGACGTGAGCTTTGCGCTGGCCGCGCTGATCGGCGCCATCTCGGGCCTGCTGATCGCGCCGCTGACCACGGTGTACTACGACACCGGCTTTCTGATCGGCCTCAAGGGCTTCGTGGCCGCCATCGTGGGCGGGCTGGCCAGCTACCCGCTGGCCCTGGCCGGCGCGCTGCTGGTCGGGCTGCTGGAGGCCTTCTCGTCGTTCTGGGCCAGTGCCTACAAGGAGGTGCTGGTGTTCACGCTGATCATCCCGGTGCTGTGGTGGCGATCGCGCAATAGCCACCATGTGGAGGAAGAAGAATGAGCGCCCCCGTTTCCTCGCAGGCCGCGGCGCCTGCCAAGGCCGCCTCGGGCGGCATCAGCACGCGCGTGCTCACGGTGGCCGCCATTGCGCTGCTGGCCGCGTCCTGGGGCTTTCTGCCCGATTTCACCGTCGTCATCCTCAGCTACATCGGCCTGTTCGCCATGGTGGCCGCAGGCCTGGTGATGCTGACCGGCGTGGGCGGCATGACCTCGTTCGGCCAGGCGGCCTTCGTGGGCATCGGCGCCTATGCCACGGCCTGGGTCTGCACGGCACCGGCCTCGGTGGCCGCGCTGGGCGGGCTGGTGGGCGCGGCGGGCCTGCCCTGGGTGGGCCTGGCGCTGGGCCTGCTCATCACCTTCGTCGTGGCCTGGCTGCTGGGCGCGGTCACGGTCAAGCTGCAGGGCCACTACCTGCCGCTGTGCACCATCGCCTGGGGGCTGAGCCTGTACTACCTGTTCGGCAACATGGAGTTCCTGGGCGGGCAGACCGGCATCACGGGCATTGCGCCGCTGGTGATCGGCGGCGTCTCGCTGGCCTCGCCGCGCGCCATGGGCGTGGTGATCTGGGCCGTGCTGCTGGTGGCGCTGTGGCTGCTGCACAACCTGCTGGACTCGCGCGAGGGTCGGGCCATCCGCGCGCTGCGCGGCGGCCGCGTCATGGCCGAGTCCATGGGCATCGACACGGCGCACTACCGCGTCAAGCTCTTCGTGTTGGCGGCCCTGCTGGCCACGCTGTCGGGCTGGCTCTACGCCCACATGCAGCGCTTCGTGAGCCCGGCGCCCTTCAACCTGAACGTGGGCATCGAGTACCTGTTCATGGCCGTGGTCGGCGGCGCCGGCCACCTGTGGGGCGCGGTGCTGGGCGCCACGCTGATCACGCTGATCAAGCAAAAGCTGCAGGACATATTGCCGGCCCTGCTGGGCACCAGCGGCAACTTCGAGGTCATCGTCTTCGGCCTGCTTATGGTGCTGGTGCTGCAGCGCTTTGCAGAAGGCCTGTGGCCCACGCTGCAGGCGCTCACGGCGCGCTGGGTGCGCCGGCCCGTGTCTGATCTCAAGCTGGCGGACGCTGCGCCGCTGGCGCAGCGCGCGCTGCCCGCGGCGGGCCAGGTGCTGCTGGCGGCCGAGCATGTGACCAAGCGCTTTGGCGGCCTGGTGGCCAACAACGATGTGGCCATGACGCTCAGGGCCGGCGAGGTGCATGCGCTGATCGGCCCCAACGGCGCGGGCAAGAGCACTTTCTTCAACATGATCTCGGGCGTGGACTCGCCCACCGAGGGCCAGGTGCGCTTCATGGACCAGGCCATGAACGATGCGCCCTCGCGCCGCTTTGCCGCCCTGGGCCTGGGCCGCACCTTCCAGCATGTGCGCCTGCTGGGCCAGCGCAGCGTGCTGGAGAACGTGGCCGTGGGCGCGCACCGGCGTGCGCACCGGGGCTGGCTGGCCTCCATGCTGCGCCTGGACCGGGCCGAGGAGGCCTCGGTGCTGGCCGAGGCGCGCCGCCAGATCGAGCGCTGCGGCCTGGGCGCCTTCGCCGATGTGCCGGCCGCCTCGCTGGCCCTGGGCCAGCAGCGCATCGTGGAGATCGCACGCGCCCTGGCCGGACAGCCTGCGGCCCTGCTGCTGGACGAGCCGGCAGCCGGCCTGCGCCACCTGGAAAAACAGGCCCTGGCCGACCTGCTGCGCCAGCTGCGCGCCGAGGGGCTGGGCATTCTCGTCGTGGAGCACGACATGGAGTTCGTCATGAATCTTGCGGACCGCATCACGGTGCTGGAGTTCGGCACCGTGATCGCCGAAGGCACGCCGGCCCAGATCCAGGTCAACCAGCGCGTGCTGGATGCCTACCTGGGCGGCGGCGACGACGACGAGGCAACCGGAGAGACGGCATGAGCGACACCCTTTTGCAGCTCAAGGGCCTGAGCGTGTCCTACGGTCCCGTGGAGGCGGTGCACCAGGTGGATCTGGATGTGCGCAGCGGCGAGATCGTCACCGTCATCGGCCCCAACGGCGCGGGCAAGACCACGCTGCTGTCGGCCGCCATGGGCCTGCTGCCCTCGCGCGGCGAGATCCATCTGGACGGCAAGCGCATCGCACGCCCCGGCGTCGAGGTCATGGTGGCCAACGGCGTGGCCCTGGTGCCCGAAAAGCGCGAGCTGTTCGGCGAGATGTCGGTGGAGGACAACCTGCTGCTGGGCGGCTTCTCGCGCTGGCGCCGGGGCCTGCGCGACCAGGCGCAGCGCATGGACGAGGTCTTCGCCATCTTCCCGCGCCTGAGGGAGCGGCGCCCGCAGATGGCCTCCACCCTGTCGGGCGGCGAGCGCCAGATGCTGGCCATCGGCCGCGCGCTGATGGCGCGCCCGCGCCTGCTGCTGCTGGACGAGCCCTCGCTGGGCCTGGCGCCGCTGATCGTGCGCGAGGTGCTGCAGGTCGTGGCCGGCCTGCGCGACCACGGCGTCTCGGTGCTGCTGGTCGAGCAGAACGCGCGCGCCGCCCTCAAGGTGGCCGACCGTGCCTACGTGCTGGAGATGGGCGCCGTGGCCCTCAGCGGCGCGGCCAGGGATCTGCTGCACGACCGGCGCATCATCGATACCTATCTGGGGATGGGGCGCAGTGCGGCGGCCTGAGTTAAAGGGGTCTCGCCTCTAGTCAAGGTCCCAGAACCCCAAACGCCCCAATTGAGCTGCCAGTGACAAGCGCAATGCCCGCCAGTTTGCCATCGCACTGATATGTTGTTCCTGCGCTTTGGCATAGGTCTCCATGGCGTTCAGAACTTCGGTCATGCTGCCTACACCAGACTGATAACGGCCTTGCACGATGTCCATAGCCTGCTTGGATTGATTGACAAGGTCTGAGGTGTGTACAAGGTTTTCTGCTTCCGTGCGGAGACCGTTGTGTTGAGTCCAGACATCCACTGACAATCGCAAGCGCGCAACCTCTGCCTCTTCAGCATAAGTGGCTGCCTGAGCCTTAGCCGCCCGGATCTGATAAGTCTGCTCGAATCCGGAAAACAATGGAATGCTCAGTTGCAGGCCTATGTTCATATCCTTGCGCCGACTGCCGCGACCATGCACGGAGTAATCAGTGACCCCAAAACTGCTGGTCAGAGCAATCTTTGGCCTAGCCATCGCGCTGGCTTCTTGTACTGCAGCTTGGGCGGCTTTTGTGCGAGCTTCGACCGCAACAAGGCGGGGATGCTGCTGGCCCGCAAGGCGGATGAGTTCGTCGACCTCAATAATGAAGTCCAATGAAGGCAAAGCTTCGACATGCTCATCTAGGCGTACGAGAGTATGCGCAGGCAGACCCATGCGAAGCGCCATAGTGCCCAAAGAACTGGACAGCGCGCCTCTTTCCTGGGATACATGCAAACTGGCCTGAGTGTAGGCCGTCTTGGCTCGCAAGCGATCGGACAGGGCTGCCGCACCGGCTTTGTACTTCTCTGCTGCGGCAATATAAGTGTCTTTGGCCAAATCCATTACCTGCTGAGCAGCAGCAAGCCGCTGGTTGCTTGCCTGCGCCGCAAAATACAGCTGAGCGGCACCTAGAAATGCGTTCTGGATGGCCGCGTTCTGATCGGCGTTAGCTGCTGACAGCAATTGATGAGCAGAAGCCAGTGCCGCGTCCCGGCGTCCAAAATCGAATAGAACCCAACTCAGGCTGAAGTTGCCCGTACTGTTGTTGCTGTGTATCGCTTCCGCATAGCCATCGTAGCTGCGGTTTGCTGAGCGGCTCAGCCGTGCATCCAGACGCGGTAAATATTCGGACTTGCGCAAACCTAGTTGGGCTGCTCGCATTCGGGCTGTTGACCAAGCTTGCCGAATGGCCGGGTCCTGGCACAGGATTCGTGTGATTGCTTCATGCACGGTCAGCTGTTCCGGCAATTTGCCGATAGGGCAGATGCCCACTCTTGCTGCTGAGGCCATTGGTGGAGACATTGCGAGGCCTTCCGTGGAGAACGCATCATATGAAGACATGGCGTACACAGAATTGAGCAGCACTACACCGGCAACGAAGACAAGAAGGCGCAGCTGGTGCACAGTCACTCCCCCTGCTGGTGCCTGTGCTGTATTGCTCGTACTCGCACATCGTTGATCACCCTGCCATGGCCCAATTCGATGACTCTGTCTGCGCAGGCAATTGTCTCTGGACGGTGGGCAATCACGATCCGAGTGATATCGAGTGCTTGGATCGCGGCGTTGACCTGCCGTTCGGCTGCCACGTCTAGATGGCTGGTTGCCTCATCGAGGAACAGAATTCGGGGCTTCTTGTACAGCGCGCGCGCCAGCAGTATTCGCTGTTTTTGTCCGCCGGAAAGCACTGTGCCCATGTCTCCAACCAAGGTGTTGTAGCCCATGGGCATGTGTTCGATGTCGCCATGGATTCCTGCGGTGCGCGCGCACTGTCGCATCCATTGCGAGTCTGGTTGAGGATCGAAGAAGCAGATATTCTCTGCAAGGCTTCCCGCAAAAAGCGCGTCGTCTTGCATCACGCAACCGGATAGGCTCCGAAGCACAGATAGGTTCTGTCCGTCGAGCTCATGGCCAGCAACGCGAATGCTCCCTCTTGCCGCTGGCAGCATACCCAACAGCACCTTGAACAACGTACTTTTGCCACAGCCTGATGGACCAATGATTGCCACGGCTTCGCCTGCAGCGATGCTGAAGTTAACGTCATCCAGGATCCAGGGTTCTTGGTCACCATAGCGATAACCCACAGCTCGAACTTCAATATCTGCCCGATTGTTGCGTTCCTTGGTGACGAGTGCGCAAGCCTCTTCTTCGGGCGGGTGAAGAACAATATCGGCCAGCCTCTCGCTATGTAGCTGCAACATGCGCAGCTCGAAGAGTTGATCAATCAGGCTGCCGACTCGACTGCCGAACTGAGACTTGTAGGAATAGAAGGCCATCAACATGCCTACGCTGAATTGTCCATCCATCACCATGGTTGCGCCTAGCCAAACGACCAGCAGGTTCTCGGCACCAAATAGCAATGCGTTGGCTTGCCCATAAAAAAGTTGTAGCTTCTGAGACTTCAGGCCCGCGTTGATCTGCTCTACGAAGAGGCTCAGCCATATCGACCTGCGTATATCAAGCTTCTGAAATAGCTTCAATGCCTGAATACCTCGCACTGATTCGAGGAAGTGGCTTTGCTGGCGGGCCCCATGAACGATCTGTTCCTCGGTGGCGTTTCGCAGCGGGTAGTACCACGCCCAGCGAATCAGTCCATAGAGCACTATGGTGCAGAAGACCACTGCCGCCAACTGGTGGCTGTATATAAGCATCAACACCAAGGTGGAAAGTGCCATCATCCCATCAAGAATGATCGAGAAAAAGCTTGCGGTCAGGGTTTGCTGTATCTGATCGACGGATCCAAATCGTGAGACTACATCACCAAGGTGGCGCTTCTCGAAGAATTGACTGGGCAGGCGCAGCATATGGCTGAGCACGTTGCTCCGCCATTGCAGGCTGAATAGCGTGCCCAGGTATATAAGTGCCCAGGCCCGGGCGGTGCTAATAAAAACCTGTATCAGCAAGACAATCGAAAAACCCAGAATCAGGGTGGCCAGCAGATGTCGATCGTCACCGACAATCGCATTGTCTATGGTCCATTGAAGCAGGAACGGACTGATGAGCGCGATCATCTGCAGTGCCACGCCCATCACTAACACTTGCAGCAGTGAGCGGCGTAATCCGCTGATTTCCCCAATCAAACTAAGTAGCTTGACCTTTGGCTTTTCTTTCTTTTGCTCGAAATCTTTATTCGGCCAAAGTTCCAGAGCAACTCCAGTGAATTTATGCGACAACTCTTCGAGGCTGACTTGGCGAGCTCCGATTGAAGGATCGTGTATTACCGCGCCTCGGGCGCTAACGGATTTCAAAACCACAAAATGATCGATGTTCCAATGCAGTACACAGGGCACGATCAGTTTTGAAAGCTCATTCAGCTCCAAGCGCACAGCCCGGGTGCCCAAGCGAAAGCGATGCGCAGCCTGAACCACGTGGGCAAGGCTCATTCCCTTGAGTGAAATGCTGAAACGCTGGCGCATTTACCTTAAATTTACGCTGTGTCCATGATAGCTTGTGATCATTGCCAGACAAGTCAGACCGCACTCAGCGGCTTCTGTCTGCAAGATAATCGGCAAGTGCTTTCCGAAGCGCAGTGCTAGCCTATCTAAAGAAATCATGGTTATTTTGGAAATTTTCCTGAAATGCTGTAAATCGGCTCCAGAATCCACTCGTAGAGACGGCGAGACTCTTGAAGAATATCTGCTTCAAGCAGCATGCCGCTCTGAAGTTCCTGCGCCTTCCCATACGCAGTGACGGCTTGACTATCAAGTTCTACTCGTAGCCGATACAGTGGCTCCGCTACTTCTCCAGAACCTGGGAGCAGGTTGACAGTATTGGAAAAATCGAAAGGTGAAAGGCTCGTACGAGAGATAGAAGCCAACCTACCCCGGTGGATTCCGAATTTTTGATATGGATAGGCTTGGTAGCGAATATTAACGGGGTCGCCTAGTTTTATAAAACCAATGGCTTTACTTGGTGCATAGAGCTCTGCCACAAGGTATGAGTCCGTTGGAACAATAAGCATCAGGAGCAGGCGTGCATCAATGCTATGGCCAACTTCAGCGAATACCGCGGTTGCCGTGCCTGCCTCTGGTGCGGTAATGACGAAGGCTCGCCTCGCTTCGCTCTCCGTGAGTTCCTGTGTGAGCATCGAAAGTTGTCGGTTGATCTGTGCTAGTTGATTCTTCTGTCGACTGTCAAGCCCTGCGAGTTCATTGGTGCGCTCTACCGCCTGCTGCTCCAAGCTTGTCTGTTCACGACGTAAGCGCTGAAGCACCTGTATTTGACCTAGTTGCTCCGCCTGACGTTGCTGAAACTGATCCTTTGAGATATAGCCTTTGTCCAACAATCCTTGGTATCTCTGAATGGCGTTGTCTGCTAGGGCAAGTAGATTCCGCTGGCTTTTAACCTGCTCCGCTAGCACTGACAGTTCTACGCGAATGCTTGCAATTTTTCTATTCAATGTTTGCCGCTCCGCGAGATGCAGCTGCAGAAATTTCGTATGCTCGTCAATGAGCGATTCTCGCCTTTGTTCCAGGCTTCGGGTGATTTGAGAAAAAACTGCTACCGCATCTTCACCAAAACGCTCACTGGAGATTTTATAAAGAATATCGCCTTTCTCGACGTATTGCCCCTCCTTTGCATACTTTGCAATAACAACACCTGGCTGTTGAGAAAAAACTCTGATCTGCCCCGTAGCTGGAAGGAGTTGACCTTTAACTGTTGAGTGTCTGGAATAGGTTGAAAATAAAAGAATTATTGCTATCGATAGGAAGGCTGTAATGGAGAATGTCGTTAAAACTGCGAAGGAAAATGGACGAATCATCAAGACATGGCCGTCCAGTTTAAATCTCTTGGAATCAAGGGATTCTTTTCGGAATAATGGCATCTGAGATTATTTTGCCTTCATTATTTTAGATGTAATCAAATTTATGAATATTAATTTATTTCTTTACAAGAAATGTTATGATTATTGGTGTGAAAATAGTTATAAATATGGCTAGTATAAATATTTTGCGGTTATTGGTGATTTTTCTGCTAAGTAAATTCTTGTTTGTTGCTGCGTATATTATTGCTATTACGATGAAAACTATTAAGTTTATGATTGCGAGTAATTTCTGAGTTTCGGTCATGTTGTGTTGGATGATTTTTGCGGTAAATTAATGGCCAATCAGTGAGTTGATTGGCCATTTTTTATTTACTATGCATCACCGTCAAAATCAAAGGCTTTCCCATCGATGAGGCCGTCGCCGATCGCTACTCCTCCCCAATAACTTACCAATCCCGCTCCGAGGAGTCCGATTATTCCAACGGGAGTAGAGACTATTGCGATGCCTAAACCAACACCAGCAAGTCCCGTCCCTACTTCCCCCCAGTCTGTTCCGCCATTTACGACTTCCATCTCTGAAATTACTAGTTCGCGCATTTAACTCTCCGATATCGTTGCTGTGAATTTTGTTTCTGGCTAATCTAAATAAATTATGTCGTTTTCTATTAAATTTTTTATTAGGGATAGTGCTCTTTCTTGAAAATTTGGATCAATATTTCTGATGATTTTTTCTATGCTATCTCCAGGGTTGTTTAAAATTTGTAAAAATATTGATTTGGATATCTCGTCGGAGGAGATTGCTATTCCGTTTGCGTGTATCTTTTTGCTGTGTGGTGAATATAGCGAGGAGTTAAATTTAATTGATCTGGTTAAATATTGAGATGACAGTTTTTTCTTGAAAGTATCTTGGATATTGAATTCTGAGGGAATTCTCTCCTGGCTAATCTGATGGTTTTTGAATTCTTCTAAGTTGTCTTGCTTGATTAATATGTCTTTAATGAAGTGAATTGATTTCTCTATTACATTTGTGGAATAGTCTTCGTGTTTGATTGTCTTTCTTAATGCGGGGATTTCTGAAAATGTATTAATGCAGGACCATAGTATGTAGTCAACTATGTGAAGTGTGTGAACTCCAACTGCAATGTGAAAAGTCTCCCTATCTTTTATAGGAGCCGCTTCATGCCACCAGCCTCTTGGGATATAGAGTACATCGCCCTCGTTTAGCACACGGTCAAAAACAGGTGTTTCAGGGCATTCATGCTTGAAATTCTTGCTTCTCTGATGAGGGAGTGGCAGTGGAAATGTTGGCTCAAAGATTTTCCATCGTTTCTGTCCAATTAGTTGAACAGCAAATACATCATGAGTATCCCAATGTTTGGAGAATGTTCCTTCTCCGCCGAATGCAGCGTAACCGTTTGCGACAGTCCTCTCTCCAATGAATTTGCCGAATCTTCGTGTAATTTCGTTGATCAGAGAGGATTTGGTTTCTATTCGGTTAATTACCAGCGTCGCACCATTGCGCATATATTCATTGAATAAACTCTTTGTGATGCGGGTTTTTCTTATATTGAAATCTATAAAGTTTTCAGTATATTTTTCGATCGGAATTAGTCCATCTTTGAAAATGCTTAGCATCCCATCACTAGGATCTGATGAGAATAGCACCTCATTTATATGATTCCAATCAATTTTATGTGGATATAGTGCATTATGGCAAAAAAGGAAATTCTGCTCAAAATAATTTTTAATAAATTCTTCTCTGGTAATGCCTATGTTCATGGTTCGTAAATATGCTAAATCTTAGAGCAATTTCAGTAATTAAAATTAATTTGCTTTATGCGATATGTATTGACGGTAGTAATATTTTTTACTTAATAAATATAGGTCCTTCTGACGAGGGAAGATCGTGTAAAGGAATTTTGTTAAGACTTATTTTTCAAAATCCGTGACTTCTGAGAAGATTAAATTGAAATATTTTTTTGCCAAAAAATAAATAGGGAAGATTCTTAAAATGTACCTGTAAAGAGTAGGATTAATCTTATTTACGACGTGGTTGCTCAGATTAGTCCTAGAAGATGGTTGAACAAGAAATTCAAGGACTTCCGAATGGTGGAAGTGTGACTCAACGGAGAGTTTTGCTTGGATGTGAGTTCTTCGCTTTGAACTAGAGAACGTATAGAAATCCGCCTGCATGACAGGTCCATACAACATGCGTATCTGCGCTGAACTTCAATTGGCGACAGGCCTTCATGGGTCCTTTGGCCAATTACTAGCATACCGGCGGGCAAGATGTTGATGTGTTGCTGCTGCCCGTTAACGCTGGTGAGCGTTCAGGGCCTTGGACTCATCAACAAGGCCTGCGTGTAGCGGGTGTGGATGCCGACGCGTGTTATCCAAAGTGGTGGTGCGTCCCATTGAGGGCCACCTAATGGACAAGACCCGGCAATACTTGGGCAAGCCGCCTAGCAATACGGTCTACGCCTTCGCTAGCAGCGCAAATGTGTCGCGCTCTGGCCGGCCGCGCAAATCGGCAGGTATGCCCATCCCAGGCAATTCAATAGCATGCGCTTGGCCGTGTACCCGGCGCTCGAGCTTGGAAAGTGTGCATGGGTCGTGCGGTCCCAGATTGATTGAGTGCCCGAGCATGCTCGGCTCCACTGCCGCAGTACACGGACCGCACCTTCCGCCAGTTCCCTAAAAAAGAGAACTAGCTGTATTCCCAGCATGCGCGAGTGGAGTGCACCTCAAAGGGAAAAGCCAGGACATCGCACGAATTGGAAGCGAAGGTGAGAATCGCCACCACGTTGAAGGAAAGCCAGGCAATGGGCATGCGCTCACAATGCCGGGCACCCATATGATGGCCGTAGTTAGCTGAAATGCTGGATCGCTTGGCGATGGTATCCAGGCCGTGATGTATGACACAAGGCGCAAGGTTCTATTGCGCCAGCTGTTGCTCAAGGCTGACTACCGTCCTTGCCCCGCTGCTCCAGCGTCTGCGTGTTCAGACATCGATGATTGCCTGAATGAAGAAGTGAATTTACAGGGCGGACTCAAGAGCTAGAACATATGTCCGCTCAATCCAGCTTGATGTTGTTGGCCGCGATCACCCGACCCCACTTGCCGCGCTCGGCGCGCACGAACTGGCCCATCTGCTCGGCGCTGCCGGGCATGGGCTCCACGCCCATGGCGGCCAGGCGTGCCTTGGTGCGGGTGTCGGCCAGGGCCTGCTGCAGCGACTGGCTGAACTTCTTGACCACCTCGGCCGAGCTGCCCGTGGGCACGACGATGCCCTGCCAGGCATAGCCCTCGAAACCTTTCAGACCCTGCTCCTGCAGCGTGGCGACCTGGGGCAGCACGTCCACGCGCGCAGGGCTGGCCACGCCGATGGCCTTGAGCTTTTTCTCGCTCAGGAAGGGAATGATGGTGGCGCTGTCGGCCCACATGGCGGGAATCTGGCCGCCGACCACGTCCTGCACGGCAGGGGCCGCTCCGCGGTAGGGCACATGGGTCATGTTGGTGAGGCCCGCCTGCTCCCGGAACAGCTCGCCCACCAGATGGTGGGGGCTGCCCAGGCCGGCCGAGCCCCAGCTCACGCCGGTCTTTTGCTGTTTGGCCCAGGCCAGGAATTCGGCGAGGTTGGTGGCGGGCACCTCGTTGTTGACCACCAGCAGCATGGGAAAGCGCACTAGCATGCCCACGGGCTTGAAGTCGCGCTCGGCGTTGTAGTTGAGCTTGCTGAACAGGAAGGGGTTGGCCGCCAGCGTGGCGAAGTCGGCCGTGAACATGAGGTTGCCGTGGTCGCGCGAGCGGGCGCTGTACTCGGCCGCGATGTTGGTGCCTGCGCCGGGCTTGTTGTTGATGACGATGACCCGCTCCAGGTTGCGGCCCATGGCCTCGGCGATGACGCGGGCGACCACGTCCGAGCCGCCGCCGGCCGCATAGACGCGG